>JANONV010000056.1:0-11337 GCA_031421015.1 Gallionella sp.
TGATAGCCCGCAAAGCCGCCAATGTAACTATCGCCTAACTGTGCCCCAACGTAGAAAGGCGAAGCGGCAGCAACGGCGGGCGCAGCAACAGCAGGCGCAGCGGCAAAAGCGGACAACAGTACGGCAATAGCAATTTTCTTCATGATTTATTTCCTGTGGTTGATTGTGAAGTTAAACGCGGTTCATCTGCGGTTCACTCGCATGGCGCATCGTATCGGGCAAAATGCGGCGAATCAAGATGTATTGCCAAAAAAATGTTGTAAAAAAACCACACTATAAACCGGGCATTTGCCAATAGTTTTTGGATTGCCGGGCGAGATGGTTCCATCAATAGCGCTGCTGTAGCCACTCAATCAGCGCGTCCTGCGCGTCTTGTCCTAAGGCCGCATTCGGGTGGTTGATGATGAACACCACGATCCACTGTTTACCGCTGCGCGCTTTAACGTAACCGGCGAGGGACTTCACGCCTTCCAGGGTGCCGGTTTTGAGATGGGCGTAACCTGCGATCTCGCTCCCTTTGAAACGTTTTTTTACCGAGCCGTCCATACCCAGTATCGGCAGTGAGGCTTCCAGCTCGGCGGCAAACGGGCTGCGCGTCGCGTGTTGCAACAGTTCGGCCAGATGCTGCGGGCTGATGCGTTCCTTGCGCGACAGGCCCGCGCCATTTTCCAGAACCAATTCGGGGAAATGTAGTTGATGTTTGTCCAGCCATTGCCGCACGGCTTCAGTGCTGCGCGCGATGTTGGCTGCGGGTGCTGCGGGAGGGACGCCGCCTGCGCCAGGATCGCCCGAAGGGAGAGCGACCGGCGGCGCCCCCAGCGGCGGGGATATTTCTGCATCGAGCAGCGCCGGCAGCATCATCGGGGCGGGCGTCGTTGTCCCCAGCGTCAGGAACAATTGCCGCGCCATGGTGTTGTTGCTGAATTTGTTGATGTCGCGTATCACTTCCGACAACGGCGGCGACAGGTGCGTGGAAAACGCCGTTTGATCGGCCGGTGCGCTGCCTTCGCGCAGCACGCCTTGCAGCGTGCCGCCCATTTCCCTCCACAGCGCGCCGAACACCGCAAAGAAATAATCGCCGTGCGGCAGCAACGAGAAATAATCCTCCACCTCGCCGCAGTCCACGGGAATGGTGCCTTCCAGCACGATGCTGCGTTCTTCCAGGCGGGCTTTGTAGGTATCGCCGCCGCTGCATGGCTGGCGGCTGGCCGTGGTGATGCGATTGCTGATCAGGTAACCGAACAGGTTCGGTTCGAGCAGCGCGTCGGTGTGCGCGGCATTGGGGATCAGGCGCAAATGCAGCGCATTGAAGTTGAGCAACAAGGCGTTCGGGCCGACGTTGTAGGCGCGCGTCGGATCGTTGTCGAACTCAGCCGGGTCGTGAATGGCCGCTTCGAAAAAGCTGCGGTCCAGCACAAGGTCGCCGCGTATCTCGCGCAGTCCGCGCTGGCGCAGCTCACGCAGCCATAACCAGAATTGCTCGATAGTCAGCTTGGGGTCGCCATAGCCTTTGAATACCAGATTCCCTTGCAGCACGCCGTTTTCCAGTTGGCCGTCGAGATAAACTTCAGTCTTCCATTGATACGCGGGGCCTAGCGTTTCCAGTGAAGCAAAGGTGGTGAGCAGCTTTATGGTAGAGGCCGGGTTCATCGCCTGCCCGGCATTCTGGCTGAGCAGCGGCGTGGGCGCACCGGTCTGCTGCACCACGATGCCGACGCTGGACAAGGGAATATTGGCGCGCTTGAGCGCGTCGAGCACCGGCTTGGGCAGCGTTGCCGCTGCGGCCTGCCCGATCAGGCACAAGCCGAAAAACAGCGCGGTAAAAATAATCCGTATAAAGTTCAACTTGGTTAACCCAGTTGGTTGACAATTTCTAAAGTGCGGCTCACCAGCAGTTCCATTTCTTCATTGCTGATGACGTAGGGCGGCATGAAATAGACCGTGTTGGCTATGGGGCGCAACAGCAATTCATGTTTCAGCGCCAGCGCGAAACAGCGTTGCGCAAAATCATGATGCGGGCTGACCACCTCGAACGCCCATATCATACCCATGTTGCGCCAGTTGCGTACTGCGCGATGTTCGCGCAATGGTTGCGCGATCCCGTTCAGGTACGCGGCCTTGTCGCGGTTCGCGGCGAGCACATTATCCTGCGCAAAAATGTCCAGCGTGGCGAGCGCTGCCCGGCAGGCGAGCGGATTGCCGGTATAAGAGTGTGAATGCAAAAAACCACGCGCCACCTCATCGGAATAAAACGCCTGATAAATCTCATCTCGCGTCATTACCACGGACAACGGCAGATAGCCGCCGCTGATGCCTTTGGAGAGCAGAAGAAAATCGGGGCAAATCCCCCCCTGCCCCCCTTTTGCAAAGGGGGGTGTCGCAACAACTCCAGGTGTGCCGTCATCAGCTCCCCCTTTGTAAAAGGGGGGTGAGGGGGGATTTTTAGGAGCTTGCTCGCAGGCGAACATCGTGCCGGTGCGCCCCATGCCGACAGCGATCTCGTCCGCGATCAAATGCACGCCGTATTCATCGCAAAGCTGCCGCGCGCGCCGCAAGTAAATCGGATGGTACATCGCCATGCCCGCCGCGCCCTGCACCAGCGGTTCGATGATGAAAGCGGCCAGTTGCGCATGATGTTGCTGCAAATGTTGCTCCAGCGCATCCGCACAACGCAGCGCGTAGACCTCGGAACTTTCTCCTGCGGCAGCTTTGCGCCAGTCCGGGCTGGGCACGGTGGCCTGCCGTCTTATCAGACTACTATACGCATCGCGGAACAGCGCGACATCCGTGACGGACAACGCGCCCAAGGTCTCGCCGTGATAACTGTTTTCCAGGCTGATGAATTGGGTCTTGTCCGGCTTGCCGCTGTTGCGCCAGTAGTGCGCGCTCATTTTCAGCGCGATTTCGGTGGCCGATGCGCCGTCCGAAGCATAGAAGCAATGCCCCAGACCTTTGGGCGCAAGCGCGATTAGCCGTTCCGAGAGCTGCACCACCGGCTCATGGGTAAATCCCGCCAGCATCACATGTTCCAGCGTTTCAAGCTGATCGCGCAGCGCGGCGTTGATGCGCGGATTGCAATGCCCGAACAGGTTCACCCACCAGGAACTGACCGCGTCAAGATAGCGTTTCCCCTCGAAGTCATACAGCCATACTCCGCTGCCGCGCGCAATCGGCAGCAGCGGGAAGGGCTCGTAGTGCTTCATCTGCGAGCAGGGATGCCACACGGCAGCGAGGCTGCGGGCAAGTAGTTCTGTGTTGGGCTGATGGTTATTCGACATGCGGGCACCTCTAAAAATCCAGATTTCATCCCAACTGCTGCGTTGCGCAAAAAATTTCTTGCTTACATATAACCCATATGCGGCGCGGCGAATTTTTTTCCACGCCTTGCATTTGGGCGAACTCTGAATTTTTAGAGGTACCCGTGCGCGAAATCATAACGGGTTTTATGGCTGGCTTCTGTTTTTTCTGGGGTTTTTCTGGGGTTTTTCCGGGAAAAAAATCCATATTGCTCATTGCTGACAACCTGTCGGGCCAGCAGTTTTGCAGTTTATATCCATGCCGTAAAACCGGCTTTGCTTTCCGTATCGCCCCATTTGTGGCATCCTTCGCACCCCGTGTAAGTGCATAAATGATTATTTTGGCTTCCTTGTTGATTGCAAGGGGCAGTGGAAGGATGGCAGTAATGAAACGTGTTGATGATTTCCGCCTGCGCTTTGGCAAGCGCGAGTTGGTGCCGATTATAATAGGCGGAATGGGCGTGGATATTTCCAGCCGTGAATTGGCTCTGGAGGCCGCTCGTCTGGGCGGGGTCGGGCATATTTCCGATGCGATGCTGCCGACCGTGACGGATCGCCACTACCAGACAAAATTTGTCAGCGACAAACAAAAACAATACAAGCTTAACGTCAAGAAAACCGACAAATCGATCGTGAAATTTGATCTGGAACAAGTCGCCGAATCTACCCGCTTGCACGTGGGCAAAACGATGGATGCCAAACGCGGCGACGGCATGATTTTCGTTAATTGCATGGAAAAGTTGACCATGAATTCGCCGCGCGAGACGTTGCGCGTGCGCCTGTGCGGCGCGCTGGATGCCGGGATTGACGGCATCACCTTAAGCGCCGGGCTGCATCTCGGCTCATTCGCGTTGATGGGGGACAACCCGCGCTTTCGCGACGCCAAGCTGGGCATCATCGTTTCCTCGTTGCGCGCCTTGCAGTTGTTCATCCGCAAAAATGCCAGGCTCAATCGCCTGCCCGATTACATCGTGGTGGAAGGCCCGCTGGCGGGCGGGCATCTGGGCTTCGGCATGGATTGGGCGGAGTATGATTTGCACACCATCGTGGCAGAGATCGTTGCGCACTTGAAAGTCGAACAACTGGATATTCCGGTGATCGCCGCTGGCGGGGTTTTTACCGGTAGCGATGCGGTCGAATTTCTGGAAAAAGGCTGTGCCGCAGTGCAAGTGGCGACACGCTTTACCGCTTCCCGGGAATGCGGTATTCCGGAAAAAGTCCAGCAAGAATACTTCAAGACCAGCGAAGAAAATATCGAAGTCAACATGATTTCACCGACTGGCTACCCGATGCGCATGTTGAAGAATTGCCCGGCAATCGGCGACGGCATACGCCCCAACTGCGAAGCCTACGGCTACCTGCTCGACGCCAACGGACATTGCGCTTATATCGAAGCCTACAACCGCGAAGTTGCGCTACACCCCGATGCCAAGAAAATTTCCGTGAAGGACAAGACTTGTCTGTGTACCCAGATGCGCAATTTTGATTGCTGGACTTGCGGGCATTACACCTATCGCCTCAAAGATACGACCCATCGCAACGCAGATGGCACTTATCAAATCCTGACCGCCGAACACATTTTCCACGACTATCAGTTCAGCACCGACAACCAGATCGCCCTTCCCCCGAAACAATAAAGTGCGGAACGGTGGATACGGCACGATGTGCCTTTATCCACCCTACGAAACTATCAGTTCGGCACCGATAACCAAGTCGCCCTTCCCCCCGAAACAATAGTTGCCCAATAAATTTCTGCCCCGCCCTTGAAATTGAGCCAGGCCACCCCGATAGTTGGCACTCGTGGGCAGAGAGTGCTAAACTTCGCCTCCGCATTTTTTAACCCCTTAGTTTTAGGAGACCTCAGTATGAAAATTCGTCCTTTGAACGACCGCGTGATCGTCAAACGCATGGAAGAAGAACGCAAGACCGCCTCTGGAATCGTCATTCCCGATGCCGCAACCGAAAAGCCGGACCAAGGCGAAATCATCGCCGTAGGCAAAGGCAAAGTCAGCGACGACGGCAAATTACAGGCTATGAGTGTCAAAGTGGGTGACCGTGTGCTGTTCGGCAAATACGCCGGTCAAGCTTTCAAGATGGACGGTCAGGAATATATGACCATGCGCGAAGATGACATCATCGGCATCGTCGAAGCGTAATCAAATATATAGGTCGGGTCAGGCCACAGGCACTATAACCCGACAAACAGACACGGTGGGTTACGCCGCTACGCAGCTAACCCACCCTACATGAAAAAACAGGAGAAAAAACATGGCAGCTAAAGACGTAAAATTCCACGACGCCGCACGCAACAAAATGGTGATAGGCGTGAACATTCTGGCCGATGCGGTCAAAGTGACGTTGGGGCCCAAGGGCCGCAATGTCGTATTGGATCGCTCCTATGGTGCGCCAACTATCACTAAAGATGGTGTATCTGTCGCCAAAGAGATCGAACTGAAGGATAAATTTGAGAACATGGGCGCGCAAATGGTCAAGGAAGTCGCTTCCAAGACTTCCGACGTGGCCGGTGACGGCACCACCACCGCGACCGTGCTGGCGCAATCCATCGTGCAGGAAGGCATGAAGTTCGTCGCCGCCGGCATGAACCCGATGGATCTGAAACGCGGTATCGACAAAGCGGTCATCGCTGCGGTCGAAGAGCTTAAGAGGCTTTCCAAGCCATGCACCACCAGCAAGGAAATCGCGCAGGTGGGCAGCATTTCCGCCAACTCCGACACCGTGATCGGCGAGAAGATTGCTGCAGCCATGGAAAAGGTCGGCAAAGAAGGCGTGATCACCATTGAAGACGGCACCGGCCTGGAAGATGAACTGGACATCGTGGAGGGCATGCAGTTCGACCGAGGTTATCTGTCGCCCTACTTCATCAACAACCAGGACCGTCAATTGGCATTGATGGAAACCCCCTACATCCTGTTGTGCGACAAAAAAATCTCCAACATCCGCGACCTGCTACCATTGCTGGAACAAGTCGCCAAGGCCGGTCGTCCGTTGCTGATCATCGCCGAGGACGTGGACGGTGAAGCGCTGGCCACTTTGGTGGTGAACAACATACGCGGCATCCTGAAGACTGTGGCAGTCAAGTCGCCCGGCTTTGGCGACCGTCGCAAGGCGATGCTGGAAGACATCGCAATTTTGACCGGCGGCACGGTGATCTCCGAAGAAGTCGGACTGTCTCTGGAGAAGGCTACGCTGGCCGAGTTGGGTCAGGCCAAGCGCATCGAAGTGGGCAAGGACACCACCATCATCATCGACGGCGCAGGCAAGGAAGACGCGATCAAGGGTCGTATCGCTCAAATCAACAAGCAAGCCGAAGAGGCCACCGGCGACTACGATAAAGAAAAACTGCAAGAGCGCAAAGCCAAGCTGGCTGGCGGTGTTGCAGTCATCAAGGTCGGCGCGGCCACCGAAGTCGAGATGAAAGAAAAGAAGGCGCGTGTGGAAGACGCGTTGCACGCGACTCGCGCTGCCGTTGAAGAAGGCATCGTTCCCGGCGGCGGCGTGGCATTGCTGCGCGCCAAGATTGCCGTAGCCAAGCTGAAAGGCGACAACCACGACCAGGACGCGGGCATCACCATCGTGTTGCGCGCCATGGAGTCGCCGTTGCGCGCCATCGTGGCCAACGCGGGCGACGAGCCTTCAGTGGTGGTCAACAAAGTGACGGAAGGCAAGGGCAACTTCGGTTACAACGCGGCCTCCAGCGAATATGGCGACATGTTGGCCATGGGCGTAGTTGATCCGACCAAGGTGACACGCGTCGCATTGCAAAATGCGGCCTCGATCGCCGGTCTGATGCTGACCACCGCCTGCATGGTGGCTGAGTCGCCGGAAGACAAACCTGCATCTGGCGGCATGGGCGGCGGCGGCATGGACGGCATGATGTAATTGTCGCAAGTTGTTTGCAGGAATCTGACCAACCCCGCTTCGGCGGGGTTTGTCATTTGGCGCGGTATCGGTATAATGCGCGGCTTCCCGAGTTGGCTGAACTTGTCTGATTCATTGGGCTTGGTTAACGGAGAAATGCAGTAATTCCAATTCGCATTAGATAACGAGAACGAGCCTGTCCTGAGCTCAGTCGAGGGGGCGGCGAGAATGAGGCGACGAAGCCAACGCAGATATCGTTTCTAATGCGAATTGGAATAAATGGCCTGGTAGCTCAGTCGGTAGAGCAGAGGATTGAAAATCCTTGTGTCGGTGGTTCGATTTCGCCCCGGGCCACCAGATTTTATAAAGGTCTACACTGAAAAAGTGCAGGCCTTTTTCATTTTCGCAGACTTGTTTGCGCGAAAGAAAGCGGTCTAATGAGCAACTCAGAAGAAGCAGCGAACACCAGCACCTCATCGGCCAGCCATGAGGGAATCGTGCGCGAAGGCCAAGTAGTTCGAGAAGGCCAAATAGTTCGAGAAGTCAGGCGCCGCCGCACTTTCGCGATCATCTCCCACCCCGACGCGGGCAAGACCACGCTGACCGAAAAGCTGCTGCTGTTCGGTGGCGCGATCCAGATGGCGGGCACGGTGAAGGCGCGCAAGAGCGGCCGCCATGCGACCTCCGACTGGCTGGAGATCGAGAAGCAGCGCGGCATTTCCGTGGCCAGCTCGGTGATGCAATTTACTTATGACGATTGCGTGATCAATCTGCTCGACACGCCCGGCCACCAGGATTTTTCCGAAGACACCTATCGCGTGCTGACCGCAGTGGACGCGGCGGTGATGGTGGTGGACGCGGCCAAGGGTGTGGAAGCGCAAACCATCAAGCTGCTCGAAGTGTGCCGCTTGCGCAACACGCCCATCATCACTTTCATCAACAAGATGGATCGCGAAGTGCGCGACCCGCTGGAAGTGCTGGACGAGATCGAGTCGGTGCTGAAAATAAAATGCGCGCCGGTGACCTGGCCGATCGGCATGGGTAAACGTTTTCAGGGCGTGTACCACCTGTTGAACGACGAAGTGCTGCGTTTCCTGCCGGGAGAGGCGAAGGCCGATCAAGAAGTGGAAGTGTTGCAAGGCGCGCAAATCGACCAGCTCGCGACTCAGTGCCCGAGCGAGATGAAAACCATGCGCGACGAGACCGAATTGGTTAGCGGCGCGGGCGCGTCATTTGATTTGCATGAGTTTCTCAGCGGGCAGCAATCGCCGGTGTTCTTCGGCTCCGGCATCAACAACTTCGGCGTACGCGAAGTCTTGCGCGCGCTGGTAGACTGGGCTCCATCTCCGTTGCCGCGCGCCACCGACGTGCGCATCGTGCAACCCACCGAGCCCGCCTTCACCGGTTTCGTGTTCAAGATCCAGGCCAACATGGATCCGAATCACCGCGACCGCATCGCATTTCTGCGCGTGTGTTCCGGCCGCTACACCTCGGGCATGAAGGTCAAACATCGGCGCACCGGCAAGGAAATGAAGCTCGCCAATGCGGTGACCTTCATGGCCAACGAGCGCACGCGCATGGACGAAGCCTATGCGGGCGACATCATCGGCGTACACAATCACGGCCAGTTGCAGATCGGCGATGTGCTCACCGAGGGCGAAGCGCTGACTTTCAAGGGCATCCCCTACTTCGCTCCCGAACTGTTCAGCCGCGCGCGACTACGCGACCCGATGAAGGCCAAGCAATTGCAAAAGGGTTTGCGTCAGTTAGGCGAAGAAGGCGCGGTGCAAGTGTTCGAGCCGCTGGTCGATACCACGCCGCTGATTGGCGCGGTCGGGCAGTTGCAGTTCGAGGTGGTCGAGCACCGTTTAAAATCCGAATACGGCGTGGACGCGGTGTTCGAGCGCGCCGGTATCCATACCGCGCGCTGGGTAACCTGCCCGGATGCGGCACATCTCAATGAATTCGTGAAGGCCAACCAGAACCGCTTGGCCAAGGATGTGGACGGCAATTACGCCTACCTTGCCGACACCGGCGTAAATTTACGCCTGGCGCAGGAACGCTGGCCGAAAGTGCGGTTCCACGCCACGCGTGAGCATGGTCAGCAACTAAGCTGAGGGCTTAGGCGGATTTTCGTAACTGGTTTTTCAGCCAGGTGTCTACCGACCATGTGCTACGGCTTAATACCAGCAATACAGCAAGCAACATTCCCCAATACAGATGCTGATTCAGGCCGGCCTCACTCAATCCCGAGTAATACGAAATAACTGCGACCACATTGAGGATGAACAGACCTGCAGCGGCAAAGCGCCCGAACAGTCCCAATACCAGCAAGACGGATAAACCAAGTTCTGCGCTGGTAGCCAGCCACGCTGCAATTTCGGGGTCAAGTAGCGGCACCTGGTAGACATCGCTGAACAAGTAGAGCGTGCTGTCCCAAGATTTGATCTTGACCAGGCCCGATTTGAAAAATACATTTGCCAGGAACAGGCGTAATCCCAGATCAAGCGCAGGCGCCAGATATTCCGGCCAGTGTGAGGCGGTGTAATAGAATCGGATGGAACGTAGAAAAGGTTTCATGGCTGCTCCTTCAGATTGAATTCGGTAAAAATCCCCTTTGATACCAGCCCAGCCAGAGTTACTTGCAAATCAAAGTCAGGGAAGCCACTGAGTGTGCTTTCAGTTGCTGCGCCGAGCGCAGATCCGGACTGGATGCCGGATAGCCACTCGGCATCGGCTGCGGTCAATGCACAGACTTGCACAGTATCTTCTTTGCGTATCACCAGTGCAAAGCACGGACCGCTATCAAGATCGATATGAAAGTCGTCGGGCGCGCCGGGTTGATGTGCATGCCAGATGGACGCGATCGGATAGCGTGACCGCACCAGATGACATGAAGTGTGGGCGAGCAAGACCAGGTCTGGATATCGAGTGGAAGGTATCTGCGCCAACTCAATCAGGTCAAGCATGGCGGCATCATCAGCAAAATAGGCGCAGTGGCACGCCCACTCAAGCACCGCGACATCCGCCAGGTAAACCAATTCTCGTGCGGGTTCAAAAGCCGCAACAAGAGCGGCCATCTGTTCACCATAGCGATGCAGATTCCCGCTGCGCGAGGGATGCTGTTCGATGAATTTTCGCGTCAACAGTCGAAAAAAGTCCTTGCCAACGAGTTGCTCGATGACGGGATAAGCCCCTGCCAGTGTGTCATGCAGATTGCCGCGATAATTGTTGCGGTACACATCGAGAGCGACAGTGGCAGAATATTCCGGGTAGCCAGCGTTGATCTGGGGCGACGGCGCTGCGCCGCGAACGATGGCGCGGGCAAAGCCTGATAAGTCGTCATTCAGCGAAAGCATGGACACTCTCCAATCGTTGTTGTGCTTTTTCTGCCTCGCCAATCAGTACCGTCAGCGCAGGGATGTCGGAATCCCATTCGATCAGCGTTGGGCGCGGCCCGATGTGACGCAAGGCATATTCATACAATTCCCACACCTCGGGATAGACCGGATGGTCATGTGTATCCACCAGGCAGCCGTCCCTTACGCTGTACCCGGCTAGATGGTATTCCTTCACCGCTTCAGCCGGCATCGCCTTGATGAAAGCCTCGACATCCACACCGAGGTTGCGCGCATTGACATACAGATTATTGACGTCAAAAAGAATGCCGCAACCGGTGCGCCGTGATAATTCGGACAGAAATTCGCCTTCGCTCATTTCACTGTGAGTGAAAGACAAATAGCTGGATAGATTTTCCACCAGCAGTTGGCGACCCAGAGTTTCCTGTACGTGCTCGACGCGTTGCGCCACGTGGAGCAACGCCTCACGAGTATAGGGAAAGGGTAGCAGGTCGTTGATGACCATGTTGTCTGTTGCATTCCAACAGAGATGTTCCGACACCAAGGCAGGTTGCATGGCATCGCACAATTTCTTGAGTGCAGACAGATGTACTGCGTCGAGCGGGGTGGTTGAAGCCAGCCCCATCCCCACGCCGTGCAAGCTGACGGGATAATGTTCGCGCACCTTGAGCAAGGTGTGCAGAGGCGCGCCGCCCCCGAAAAAATTCTCGCTATGCACTTCTACCCAGCCAGCCTTGGGTAACTGTTGCAATACCTCGCGGTAATGAGGTGCCCGCAACCCGATACCTGCGATACAAGGTAAC
>JANONV010000057.1:0-2277 GCA_031421015.1 Gallionella sp.
CCGTGCGCGCTAAAAATCAGGATACTGCCGCTGGGCACATCGGCCAGATTCTCGATAAAAATTGCGCCCTTCTCGCGCAAGCCATCCACCACGAATTTGTTATGCACCACTTCGTGACGCACATAAATCGGCGCGCCGTGCAGTTCCAGCGCGCGCTCCACGATCTCGATTGCGCGATCCACACCGGCGCAAAAACCGCGCGGGTTAGCCAGCAGCAGATCCATGTTTACTCTCCTTGAAGCTGTCAAAAATTAATAAAAACGCACCACAGGTGATAGCAGAATCGGCAATGTTGAATGCGGGAAAATAATATTCATCCCAGTGAAACGACAAGAAGTCCACCACGTAACCATAGGCGATCCGGTCTATCAAATTGCCCAGCGCACCGCCGAGTATCAGGCTTAATGACAAGGCGAACAGCGTTTGCCCCGCGTGTTTGCGCAACAGCCAGGTTATCCAGACCGAAGCGATTATCGCGATGATGCTGAACAGCCAGCGCTGCATGCCGCCCGCATCGCTCAAAAAACTGAATGCAGCGCCGGTATTATGCACCAGCACCAGATTAAATACGCTGAGAACATAAAGACTCTCGCCATAGCTAAAGTGGCTGATGATCCACGCCTTGCTCAATTGGTCGAGGACGATGACCAGCGCGCTCAGGGCGAGCCATTTGGGGAAGGATATCTTCATTCCTTCAATCCAAACCAAAACCCAACTCCAACCCCCCTCAGTCCCCCCTTGTCAGGGGGGAAGCCAGGCACCTCCCCCGCTCCTCCCCTGATAAGGGGAGGCTGGGAGGGGTTGGGGAGGCTGAGGGGGGTTTGGCTTTGAGGCCAGCAAAATACATCAAGCATATTTTCTAGCCTCGCCGCTGCCGTACAAATTGCTCACGCAACGACCGCAAATCTTAGGATGCGCCGAATCGCTGCCGACATCGGCGCGGTAATGCCAGCAGCGCTCGCACTTGTCGTGCAGGCTGGCGGAAACATCGATATGTTGCTCCGCTTCCGTTGCCACACGATGCACGGTGGCACGTGAAGTAATAAACACCAGGCGCAAATCATCGCCGAGACGCGCCAGCACATCGTAATCTGCGCCTGCGCTATACACATCCAGTTCGGCAGCTAGCGCCGAACCAATAAGTCCCAAGGCACGGGCTTCTTCCAATTGTTTGTTCACCTTGCCACGCCAGTCTTCGATCTTCAGCCATGCAGAAATCGCTACACCATCCAGTTGCGCATCAGGCAACTTGTGCCACTCATCCAGGAATACGCTGCCATCGTCTTTACCGCTTAACGTCTCCCAGACTTCTTCACCGGTAAAGCTCAAGATCGGCGCGATCAAACGGGCCAGTGTGTGCGTGATGTGATACAGCGCGTTCTGCGCGGAACGGCGCGTGGCGGAGTTTGCTCCGGCAGTGTACAAACGATCCTTCAGAATATCCAGATAAAAACCGCCCAAATCCTCCGAACAGAAAGTCTGCAATTTTTGCGCGATCTGATGAAGCTCGTAGCGCTCATAATCGGCGCAAACTTCGTCTTGCAAGTTTCGTGTCAACGCCAGCGCATAGCGGTCTATTTCCAGCCATTGCTCGACCGGCAGCCCATGCTTGGCGTGGTCATAGTCGCTGATGTTAGCCAACAGAAAGCGCAAAGTGTTGCGGATACGCCGATAGCTTTCCACCACGCGCTTTAGAATCTCATCGGAGATGGTCAACTCGCCGGAGTAATCGGTAGCCGCCGTCCACAAGCGCAGAATATCGGCGCCGAGCGTGTCAAAAATCTTCTGCGGCGCGATCACGTTGCCCTTGGATTTCGACATCTTGTGGCCGCTGCCGTCCACCACGAAGCCATGCGTGAGCAAGGCCTTGAAAGGCGCGCGGCCATTGATCGCGCAGCCGGTGAGCAGCGAGGACTGGAACCAGCCGCGGTGCTGGTCTGAGCCCTCCAGATACAGATCGGCGGGTGTATGCAATTCCGCGCGGCGCTGCAACACGGATGCGTGCGTGACCCCCGAATCGAACCACACGTCCAATGTGTGGCTGAGTTTTTTGTAGTGCTCTGCCTCCGCACCAAGCAAGTCCGCCGAGTTCAGGCTGAACCATGCTTCGATGCCGGATTGCTCGACCAGCCTTGCGACCCGCTCCAGCAATTCCGGGGTGCGCGGATGCAACTCACCGGTTTCTTTGTGCGTGAAGAGCGGCATCGGCACACCCCAACTGCGCTGGCGCGACACGCACCAGTCTGGGCGATTCTTGATCATCGCCTCCAGACGCGC
>JANONV010000058.1:0-23955 GCA_031421015.1 Gallionella sp.
CACGAATTTGTTTTCGACAATGAAAAATGGGCACATGAAATTAGCCTGCCTGCATTCACCATCAGTTCAACGCTGGTATCAAATGCACAGTACCAACAATTCATGCGGGAAGGCGGCTATAAAAAAATGCAATTCTGGAGCGAGGCCGGACGCGCATGGCTGGCCGCGAAGCAGCGACCCGCCCCGCAATACTGGCAGCGCGACAGCAAGTTGTGGCTGTGTAAGCGGTTCGATACGCTAATGGAATTGCCTGATAACGAGCCGGTGCGCCATGTGTGTTTGCACGAAGCGCAAGCCTATTGCCGCTGGGCTGGACGCCGCTTGCCGAGCGAAGCGGAATGGGAATTCGCGGCCTTGTCTGGGCAGAAAAATTTTCACTGGGGCGACTTGTGGGAGTGGGCCAGCTCGCCATTTGAACCGTACCCCGGATTTTCAGCGGATGCTTATCTGGAATATTCAGCGCCGTGGTTTGGCACACACCAAGTGTTACGCGGCGCATCGTTTGCCACCCAGCAGCGAATACGCTCACCGCGTTATCGCAATTTTTTTACGCCGGAGCGTGATGATATTTTTGTCGGGTTTAGAACCTGTGCTGCCTGAGTTTTTTCATCAAACATGATCCGACAGGTCGTTAAAGCAGAGGCTTGAGATCGCCCAACAGCGTCGGGATTAACTCCGAAACGGTGGGATGAATATGCATCGCCCGCTGGATCACCGTGTAGGGGACATCGGCGTACATGACATCAAGGAGCGCATGGATCGCCTCGTCGGCTTCGATGCCCAGCAGTGCCGCGCCAAGGATTTTGCGGGTTTGCGCATCCACCAGTACGCTCATGCTACCTAGTGTTTCACCGCGCTCCCGCGCGCGGCCGACGCGGCTCATCAACATCCGGCCGACCAGCGCCGGGCGCCCCGAGGCTCTGACTTCTCGTTCGGTCATCCCGACTCGAGCCAGCGGCGGGTCTATGTACAGCGCGTAGGCCGGAATGCGGTCGGTCACGCGGCGCGCGTCGTGGTCGAGCAGGTTGGCCGCGACGATTTCGTAATCGTTGTATGAGGTGTGCGTGAACGCGCCCCGTCCGTTGACATCCCCCAGCGCCCAGATCCCCGCCACGTTGGTACGAAGCTGTTCATCCACCAGGATGTAACCGCGCTCGTCTGTTGTGATACCGGCCTCACTCAACCCCAAGTCAGCGGTATTGGGCACTCGCCCCACCGCGAGCAACAGATGTGAGCCGGTCACTTTTTGCGAGAGATCTGCGCAACTCAAGTCCACCGTTACGCCATTGTCGTGCTTGGCAACGCTCAAACACTGGGCGTTGAGCCGGATATCAATTCCTTCGCCCTCCAGAATGGCCTGAATCGCTGCGGAAACCGCTTCATCTTCCCGCGCAATCAGCCGAGGTCCCATCTCCACAATCGTGACGCGACTGCCGAAGCGGCGGTACATCTGCGCGAACTCCAGGCCGATATAGCTGCCGCCAACAATGATCAGATGTTCAGGCAAAAAATCGATCTCCATCATGCTGGAGTTGGTCAGGTAATCAATGTCGGTGAGTCCCGGTATGTCGGGCACCGACGCCCGCGCGCCGACGTTAAGAAAAATCTCCCCAGCTTCCAGTAGCGCATCGTTGACTCGAACGGTATGAGCACTTTCAAAACGGCCATGCCCCTCGAACACCGTGAGATTGGACGTACCCTTCAGCCAGGCAGTGACGCCTTGATTGGATTGCTTGACTACGGCATCCTTGCGCGCTTTAACGCGCGCCATGTCAACGTGGACAGCGCCCGCTATCATGACGCCGAAATCTGCTGCGCGGCGCGCCAGGTAAGCGGCGCGCGCACTCGCCACCAGCGTCTTGGTCGGGACGCAGCCGACATTCACGCAGGTGCCGCCAAACAACTTGCGCTCGATGATGGCCGTCTTCCTGCCGGCCTTGGCCAAACGGACAGCCAGTGCAGGGCCTGCCTGCCCGGTACCGACAACGATTGCGTCGTATTTTTCGCTCATGTGTCCCCCGATTAATTCCGGTTCGCGTTAAAAGACAATAAATCATCATGTAGGGTGCGTTTCACGCACCATGGTGCGCATAGCGCACCCTACCAATTTTCTGCACGCCCACCGTTGGTCCTGGCAGCCTTCGCCATGCCCCTGATCATCAAGTTACTCAAAAGGATGGCAACCCCTCTGTACGTCAGCGCACACTTTGCGCGTATGAACACGGATTACTACTCTTTTCCACCGTGTTCACCTCACCTGCGCATGACACACCATAAACCAATTATTTACATCACTCCAGCTGCGGGTCACCCGGAATCCTGATTGCCGCAACAGTTGCACAAAGTTGTCCGGCGTGTACTTGTAACTGTTCTCGGTATGAATGCGCTCCCCCTCACCAAAGCGACGTTCGCCGCCCAGCCATTTGACAGTATGGGTGTGCTTGGCTTCGAGATACATTTCTATCCGGCTTAGTGCCGGGTTGAAAAAACTGTCATGTTTCCACTCACGGACATCAAAATTCGCACCCAGTAATTTATTCAGGTGTAACAGCAAATTCAGGTTGAACGATGCGGTCACGCCCAGCGCGTCGTTATAGGCGGCATTCAAAATTTCCGGGTCTTTGATTAAATCAACGCCGATCAGCAACCCGCCATCGCCCTCGCAGGCGGCGCGCAAGCGTCGAAAAAATGCCCCTGCCTCATCGGGCGTGAAATTGCCGATGGAGGAGCCGGGATAAAAGAATAAACGCTTGCTTTGCCGCACTGCATCCGGCAATTGCAATGCACCGGAAAAATCCATACCCAAGCCGGTCATTTGAATGTGCGGGAAACGCTGTTGCAGATCACCAACGGCATCGCGCAAGAAATCAACGGAAATATCCACCGGTACATATTGCCTGGGTTGCAACGCTGAAAATAAACGCGCCGCCTTGGCGCAATTTCCCGCGCCCAGATCAATCAGCGTACACCCAACGCCAACTGTTTCAGCAATCTCGCTCAGGTGAGTATTAAAAATGGAGGCTTCGGTGCGCGACAGATAGTATTCCGGCAACTCGCAAATTGCAGCGAATAGCTTGGATCCAAGCTCATCGTAAAAGTATTTTGGCGAAGCAAAGGCTGACGCAGCCAGCAGCCCGGCGCGCAATTCAGTGCGGAGCTGATGATCGCTTGCTTGATAAAGCTGGATAAATTCTGACTGGGTTGTAGTCATTGCGGGTAGTTGAGTTCACCAGAAACTTAAGAGGTTCTCGGCTAAGGTGAATGGCTGAAATTGGCACGGTGCAGCACGCCATGTTGCAATTTTATCTACCTGAAAGCGGCAGCTCAAAATATCTGCCGCTTTCGTTGATTCTACAGCTATACATCAGTTTGTTCAGAAATGACCAATGCATCGTCGACCTCAATCCCAAGATATCGCACTGTGCTTTCGACCTTATTGTGGCCAAGTAACAGTTGAACAGCGCGAAGATTTTTTGTTCGGCGGTAGATTAAAGCAATCTTTGGTACGACGCACAGTGTGAGTGCCATACGCAGTCCGGTCAAGACCTATAGGCCGACAACCTTTGCATATTGTCGAGTCGAAATATGGGATGAGTCATGTATCCTGCTTGGGAATAGATACTGCTCGGACTTGAGCTGTGCCTGATTGATCCACACGGCGACAGCTTCGCGTGTTGGCTCGGTGATCTCAAACTGAACAGGTCTATGCGTTTTGCGCTGCATGATAATTGCACGGGATGTCACTTGGTTTCCTTGTGCAATATCGCGTACGTGAAGCTCTACCAAGTCACAGCCGCGTAATTTACTGTCGATAGTCAGATTAAATCACTACACACAATAAAAAACCACATTACATTGCAAAAAATCTACTCAATTTTAATGCAGGCCGGGCTCCGCCCGACACGGCGGGTAGAACCCGCCCTACGTTTTGTTTCTTCCCCCTGCAAGGGGGGAGGGGATGACTCTAATCTCCGCTCTGCGTTATCTCAGCGTCCCGAATGCCCGCTGAGATTTACTTCAACTTTTTCATTCTCTTCCAGGCTTGCGTAATAGGCGCGCAGTATTTCCAAAACCTCTGGCCTGCTGAATTCGGCGGGCACTTCAGCGCCTTCGGATAACCATTTACGCAGCTTGGTGCCGGAAACCAGCAGCCGATCCGCTTCGCCGTGAGGACAGGTGCGCGCCGAAGCCATGCTACCGCATTTGTAACACCAGAAAGTCCAATCTATCTTGAGCGCCTGCGTTTCCAGCGAGCCTTGGGGAATCTCGTCGAAGATGTGATGCGCATCGAACGGACCATAGTAATTGCCGACCCCGGCATGGTCGCGTCCGACGATCAGATGCGAGCAGCCGTAGTTCTGGCGGAACAGTGCGTGCAGCAGCGCTTCGCGCGGCCCGGCGTAACGCATGTCGAGCGGGTAGCCGGCCTGCACCACGGTTTTCTTCACGAAATATTTGTCTATCAATACCGAAATCGCATCGGCACGCACATCTGCGGGAATATCGCCGGGTTTGAGATGGCCGAGCAGCGAGTGTACCAACACTCCGTCGCAGGTCTCGATGGCGATCTTGGCCAGATACTCATGGGAGCGGTGCATCGGGTTGCGCGTCTGGAATGCGGCCACTTTCGACCAGCCGTAGGATAAAAAAAGTTCCCGTGTCTGGGCAGGGGTCATGAACAACTCGCCGTACTTCTCCGGGAAATCGCTCTGCGACAGCACCTTGATCGGGCCGGCCAGGTTGATGTCGCTTTGTTCCATGACCATTTTCACGCCGGGGTGCTCGGGGTCGGTGGTCTTGAAAACCATCGCGCATTCGTGCGCCTTGTCTATGGTGTACTTCTCGGTGACCTTCATCGTGGCGAGAATCTCGCCGTTGTTCGGATCGACCAGCGCGACATCGGCGCCGGTCTTGAGCGTATCGGCGGTGACTTTATCGGTGGAGAGCGTGATGGGGATCGGCCAGAACAGGCCGTTGGACATTTTCATGCCGTCGCACACACCTTCCCAGTCGGCGCGGGTCATGAAGCCGTCGAGCGGGGTGAAGCCGCCGATGCCGAGCATGATCAGATCGCCCTTTTCGCGCGAACTGACTTTGATTTGCGGCAATGAACGCGCGCGTTGCAATTCTTCCGCGAGTGCCCTGCCTTTGAGCAACAGCGGATTAAGATCGCGCCCACCGTGCGGTCTTACTAGTGCCATGTTAGTCTCCTGTTCGCCAATTCATGAATATAAAGTGTTGCGAAAAAAATTGCTCGCTTGCAGATAATGCAGTTGCGGAACCGCCATGCATTTCACTCGCCTTGGAAATTATGCGAACTCTGAAATCGTTGGAATAACCCTTGTCAAGATGGTGCAATGGTAAGGCTTTCGCCGACTAGCCACGATAACCCTTATGGGCTATAAGCCAATAGCTCATCACGGCTATGGCTGGTGGGGCTGTCAGTTGCGCATACTAGCGCCCTTATCGAAGTCGAGCTTTAGTTCCGCCAGAATGACATTCAAATTAACGATAGGCCGTCGATGAAAAACCATAATTTTGGCGACTCGCGGAGCACGATCACCCCGCTGCACGATCCGCTGGCTTCGCCTGCGCCGGACGCGAAGAACGAGGTGCGCAACACGACCTGTTACATGTGCGCGTGCCGCTGCGGGATACGCGTCCATCTGCGCGACGGCGAGGTGCGCTACATAGACGGCAACCCGGACCATCCGCTCAACAACGGCGTGATCTGCGCCAAGGGCAGTTCCGGCATCATGAAGCAATATTCGCCCGCGCGGCTGACCAAGCCGCTGCGGCGCAAGCCGGGAACAGATCGCGGCGCGGGAGAGTTCGAGGAGATCAGTTGGGAAGAGACCTTCGCTATTCTCGCCGAGCGGTTGGGCAAGATACGCGCCACCGACCCCAAGAAATTCGCGCTTTTCACCGGGCGCGACCAGATGCAGGCGCTGACCGGATTGTTCGCGCGCCAGTTCGGCACGCCCAACTATGCCGCTCACGGCGGGTTCTGCTCGGTGAACATGGCGGCGGGGATGATCTACACCATCGGCGGATCATTCTGGGAATTCGGCGGGCCGGATCTGGAGCGCGCCAAGCTGTTCATCATGATAGGCACGGCGGAAGACCATCACTCCAATCCGATGAAGATCGCGATTTCGAAATTCAAGCGCGATGGCGGCCGCTTCATTTCCATCAACCCGATACGCACCGGCTACTCGGCGATTGCCGACGAATGGGTAGGGATACGTCCCGGTACCGACGGCGCGCTGTTGCTCGCGCTGATCCACGAGATCATCGCGCTCGGATTGTACGACCGCGATTTTCTGGTGCGTTACACCAACTCCGGTCAATTGGTGAATCTCGACGACAAGCATGACGAGTTCGGCATGTTCGTGCGCACCGAGGTGCCGAAAGAGGAGGGTTGCTATGACCCGCAAAACAAGCTGTGGTGGGATCGCAACACCGACAAGCCGGTGGTCACGCACAGCGAGGGAGCCGATCCGTTTCTGTTCGGGGAATTCAAGCTGTCCGATGGCACGCCGGTCAAACCGGCGTTCCAGCTGTTGCAGGAACGGGTGAAAGATTACACCCCGGAATGGGCGAGTCAGGTTACCGGCATTCCGGTCGAGACCATACGCCGCCTGGCTTACGAGATGGGCATCACGGCACGCGACCAGAAGATCGAATTGCCGATCGCCTGGACGGATTCATGGGGCAAGGAGCACGACAGCGTCACCGGCAATCCGGTGGCCTTCCATGCAATGCGCGGGCTGGCGGCGCATTCCAACGGCTTCCAGACGATACGCTCGCTGGCGATTCTGATGACGCTGCTCGGTACCATCGACCGTCCCGGCGGCTTTCGCCACAAGACGCCGTTCCCGCGTCCTATCCCGCCTTGCGCACGCACACCGAACACGCCGCTGGCAGTCAAGCCGAACACGCCGCTGGATGGCATGGCGCTGGGCTGGCCATCCGATCCGGACGATCTGTTCGTCAATCCGGATGGAAGCCCGGTGCGCATCGACAAGGCTTTTTCGTGGGAATATCCGCTGTCGGTGCATGGCATGATGCACAACGTCATCACCAATGCCTGGCGCGGCGACCCGTACAAGATAGACACGCTGCTTATTTTCATGGCCAACATGGGCTGGAACTCGACGATGAATACCGTCGAAGTCAGAAAAATGCTCAACGACAAGGAGCAGAACGGCGAGTACAAGATCCCGTTCATCGTGGTCTGCGATGCGTTCCATTCCGAAACGACGGCCTATGCGGATCTGATCCTGCCGGACACGACTTATCTGGAACGCCATGATGTGATGTCGATGCTGGACAGGCCGATCTCCGAATTCGACGGGCTGGTGGATGCGGTGCGCATTCCGGTGTTGCCGCCGACGGGCGAATGCAAGCCTTTCCAGGAGGTGCTGATCGAGTTGGGTTCACGCTTGAAGTTGCCCGCCTTCGCCACCAAGGAAGGCAAGCGCAAGTATCGCGACTATCCCGATTTCATCGTGAACTATGAGACCGAGCCCGGCTCCGGCATCGGATTTCTGGCCGGCTGGCGCGGCAAGGGCGGCGAGAAATCGCTGCTCGGCGAACCCAATCCGAAGCAGTGGGAGATGTACGAAAAAAATAACTGCGTGTTCCACTATGAGTTGCCGCGCTCCTACCAGTACATGCGCAACTGGAACAAGGGCTATCTGGAGTGGTCGCAGCGCAACCGCGTCACGCGCTATGGCGAGCCCATCCTGATTCACCTGTATTCCGAAGTGTTGCAGAAATTTCGCCTCGCCGCCCAAGGCCGTGGCATCACGCGCAAACCGCCCGCCCATCTGGCCAAGCGCATCGAGACCTATTTCGATCCGCTGCCATTTTTCTATGAGCCGCTGGAAACCCAATCCAGCGACAAGCACAAGTATCCACTTGCGGCGGTGACCCAGCGGCCGATGGCGATGTACCACTCCTGGGATTCGCAGAATGCCTGGTTGCGCCAGATCCATGCGCACAATTATCTGTTCGTGAATCCGCTTACCGCACAAGCCGCCGAAGTCGCGGACGGCGGCTGGATGTGGGTGGAATCGCAATGGGGCAAGGTGCGCTGCATGTGTCGTTATTCCGAGGCGGTCGAGCCGGGCACGGTGTGGACCTGGAACGCGATCGGCAAGGCGGCGGGGGCATGGAACCTGTCTCCCGATTCCAACGAATCGCAAAAAGGTTTTTTGCTCAATCATCTGATCTCCGAGGAGTTGCCCGCCAATCCCGACGGCTCGCGCTATTCCAATTCCGACCCGATCACCGGACAGGCTGCCTGGTACGACGTGCGGGTGCGCATTTATCCGGCAGGAGCCGATGAACCGCAGCAGACTTCGCCGCAGTTCAAACCGATGAATGCGGTGCCGGGTATGGGGAAAAGTTCAAAATGGCTCGCCTATTTTGGCGGCAAGAAGGGTGGTAAAAAATGACCCAACTTGCTTTAGTCATCGATCTCAACGTTTGCGTCGGCTGCCATGCCTGCGTGACCAGTTGCAAGGAGTGGAACACTTCGGGCAGCGCGGGCCCGTTGTTCGATGAGAACCCTTATGGCGCCGACCCGACCGGCACGTTCTTCAACCGCGTGCAGACCTTTGAAGTCGGGCAGTATCCCAACACCGAGACGGTACACTTTCCTAAGTCGTGTCTGCATTGCGAGGATCCGCCCTGCGTGCCGGTGTGTCCGACGGGCGCATCGTACAAGCGCAAGGAAGACGGCATCGTGCTGGTGGATTACGACAAATGCATAGGCTGCAAATATTGCGCATGGGCCTGTCCTTACGGTGCGCGCGAGATAGACGAAAAGCAGCAAGTAATGAAAAAATGCACGCTGTGCGTGGACCGCATCTACGACACGACACTGCCGGAAAGAGACCGCAAACCCGCATGTGTGATGGCCTGCCCGACCAGCGCGCGGTTGTTCGGGGATGTGCATGATCCGGAATCGGTGGTGTCGAAGGCGATTCGCGAAAGCGCGGGTTATGCGCTGATGCCGGAATGGGGCACACAGCCGGCCAATCATTATCTGCCGCGCCGCAAGACCAATCTCAAGATACACCAGGACGAACTCGAACGTGCCGATAACCCGCTCAAGGTTGACGGCAAGCTACCCAAGCCGAACAAGACCGATCCTGCGCTGGACGATGTTACGTCCTGGTAATCACCCAAGAAAAAACTTATGCGCCCGGCTTTCTCAGTCATCTTTCTCACCACCTTGATCGGCGTCGGTCAGGGTCTGTTTCTGGCGCTGTTCACCCAGCAGTCTTACGCGCTGTTTGATTTGCTGCCGCATCAGGACGCACGCTTTTATGGATGGGGCAGCCTGTTGGCGCTGCTCTTCACGATGGCAGGATTGATCGCCTCGTTCTTCCATTTGGGCCGCCCGGAGCGTGCCTGGCGCTCGGCGACTCAGTGGCGCACTTCGTGGCTTTCCCGCGAGGTCATCGTCCTGCCCGCGTTCATGGGGACATTGTTTTTGTATGGCGCGTCCCATTTGAGCGGATACGATCCGGTGCTGGTGATGCTGCCCGGCGGACCGGGCATCAATGCCACGATCATATTGGGTGCCGCAACTATGATACTGGCCTTCGCGTTGTTCGTGAGTACCGGCATGATCTACGCCTGTTTGCGTTTTTTGCAGGAGTGGCATTCCCCGCTGACGGTGATCAATTTCATCCTGCTTGGCAGTGCGTCCGGATTTACGCTGGCGACGCTGTATGCCGCTGTGTTTGCCCCTGAGCAGACCAACTTCTTCGGCGGCTGGGCGATCATCATTACCTTGCTGGGGCTGCTGGGGCGCAGCGCATCGTTGTGGCGCAACGCACGTCTCAAGCCGAAATCGACACCGCAGACGGCGATCGGCATCAAGCATCCGCACATCGTGCAGAAGGCGCAGGGCGCGATGGGCGGGTCATTCAATACGCGGGAGTTTTTCCATGGCAAGAGCGCTTCGTTTTTCAGCACGGTAAAAGTAACTTTTCTGCTGCTGGCATTCGTCGCGCCGGTGATGTTGCTGGCCGTTAACCTGACTTATCCATCCAAGCTGTTACTGGGGATTGCGTTTATACTTCAATATACCGGCTTGCTGGCTGAGCGCTGGTTCTTCTTCGCCCAGGCCAACCACCCGCAGAACCTTTACTACCAGAACATAAGTTGATCCCGACATTTTGAAGACCCGGCACTCGCGCAAATACTGGCTGTATCACCTGCTGCCGTTCATGCAGTGGCGGCACATGGTGGACCGAAACACCAACCGTGCCGACTTGATCGCAGGAATCACTGGTGCGTTGCTAGTGTTGCCGCAAGGTGTTGCCTTCGCCACCATCGCCGGAATGCCGCCCGAATACGGCTTGTATGCCGCCATGTTGCCGGCGATCATCGCCGCGCTGTTCGGGTCGAGCTGGCATCTGGTCTCCGGCCCGACGACCGCCATCTCCATCGCGGTATTCGCCGCCATCAGTCCTCTTGCCGAACCCGGCTCGCCGGAGTTCATCAGCATGGTGCTCACGCTCACCTTCCTGACCGGATTGTTCCAGTTGATCCTGGGATTGGCGCGCATGGGGGTGCTGGTCAATTTCATCTCGCATACGGTGGTGATCGGGTTTACGGCGGGTGCTGCGCTGCTTATCGCAGCCAGCCAGATGAAGAATTTCTTCGGCATCAACATCGATCGCGGCGCGCCTTTCCATGTGGTGATCGAGCAGACGGTCGCGCAGATCGGCAACATTAATCCCTATGTCACATTCATCGGCGCGATCACGCTGGCTGCAGGTATTCTGGCCAAGCGTTACATCCCCAAGCTGCCTTACATGATCGTGGCGATGGTGGCGGGCAGCGTGGCCGCTTATCTGCTCAATCTGGATTTCGGTGCGGAGACCACGTTGATCAAGACAGTGGGCGCACTGCCCGCGCATCTTCCACCCTTCGTCATTCCCGATTTCTCTTATGAGACCATCCATAAGGTGCTGTTCCCGGCATTGGTGGTCACCATGCTGGCGTTGACCGAGGCGGTCTCCATCTCGCGCTCCATCGCGGTGAAGTCCGAACAGCGCATCGACGGCAACCAGGAGTTCATCGGGCAAGGCTTGTCGAATCTGATCGGCAGTTTCTTTTCCAGTTACGCGTCCTGCGGTTCGTTCAACCGCAGCGGTGTGAACTACGCGGCGGGCGCGCGGACGCCGCTGGCCACGGTGTACGCCTCGATCTTCCTGCTGTTGATCCTGTTCCTGATCGCACCGCTGGCTTCCTATCTGCCGACCGCGGCGATGGCGGGGATTTTATTTCTCGTTGCATGGGGACTGATCGACTTCCATCATATTTTCTCCATCATCCGTACCAGCCGCGCCGAAACGGTAGTGCTGTTTGTGACGCTGGTGGGTACGCTGGTCGATCTGGAAAAGGGCATATTCTTCGGCATCCTGCTTTCCCTTTCCATTTATCTATATCGTGTCTCACGTCCGTTTATCGTTTCGGTGGTGCCGGCAAAAGAGGCGGGCGCCTACCATTTTGTGAGCGCCTATGGTCATTCTGAATGCCCGCAATTAAGCATGGTGCGCTTCAACGGCGCGATCTTTTTTGGAGCCGTCGATCACGCTCAGCGCAGCCTGATGAAGATCGATGAACAAGAACCGCAAAAAAAATCCGTGCTGATTATCGCCAGCGGTATCGATTTTGTGGACGTGACGGGTGCGGAAATGCTGGCGCAGGAGGCGCGCCGCCGCCGCAAGATGGGCGGGGGGCTGTATTTCTACCGATGCAAGGATTCCATCTACAAGTTCCTGCGCAAGTCCGGCAAGCTTGCCGACATCGGCGAAGACGTTTTTTTCCCCGTCATGTCGAACTGGATCAAGCCGGTCTATGCCACGCTCGATTCGGAGATCTGCCGAACCTGCAAGGCGCGTATCTTTTCCGAGTGCCACGACAAATTACCTAACGGGCAGGCACGTTCCCCTCTCCTCAATCCTCTCCCGCATGAAGCCCCTCTCTCTAACTCTCGCCCGCAAGCGGGAGAAATGACAAACGTGAAAGGCAATCTTCAATTCTCGGGAAAGGAAGCGAGCGAGAAAGACAATTTCTAATTCCGGCGAACCCAGAGCGTCATGAACAAGCGCGTCGTCCGCTTCCTGCCTTTTCTCTCCTGGTGGCCGTTGAGCGGCAACACGGTCAGGGCCGACCTGGTCGCGGGCATTACCGTCGCGCTGGTACTCATCCCGCAATCCATGGCCTATGCGCAACTGGCCGGTCTGCCCGCCTATTACGGTCTGTATGCGGCGTTCCTGCCTGGCATTATCGCCGCGCTGTGGGGATCGTCGGCGCAACTGGCCACCGGGCCGGTCGCGGTGGTCTCGCTGCTGACCGCTTCGGCACTCGCGCCGCTTGCCGCCTCCGGCTCCAGCCAGTTCATCGCGTTGGCGATCCTGCTGGCGTTGATGGTCGGAATCATTCAGCTCGTGCTGGGTGTATTCAAACTCGGCGTGGTGGTGAATTTTCTCTCTCATCCGGTTATCGCCGGATTCATTAACGCCGCCGCCATCATCATCGGCCTGTCGCAGCTCAACAAGCTTTTCGGGGTTTCGATGGGGCGCAGCGAGCACTTCATCAACGACATCCGGGGTGTCCTGCAACAGGTCGGCGATACCCACTTCCCGACGCTGCTGATGGGCATCTCGGCCTTCGCCATCATGTGGGGGCTGAGAAAATTTACCCCCAGGCTGCCCGGTGTGTTGATTGCGGTTGTACTCACCACCGTGGTGAGTTGGGCTATCGGCTTCGAGCACAACAGCAAAGGCAGGGCCGAGGAAATCATGGACGCCGAGGTGAAGACACTCGCCAACGAATTTTCCCGTACCGAAATCAAGATTGACGAGTTGAACGGCAAACTCGGCGCGAAATCGGCGGAACTCAAACAGCATTTGAACAGCCATGATGGAAACTCGCAGCACACCGCCGCGCTGAATTATGAGATCGAATTGCTCAGGCTGGAACTCAAGGATGCCGGAGGGGAAAGTCGCAAGATCGCCCGTTTCCTGCGTAAATTCATCTTCGAGCGGGTGACTGAGGCCGAAGGTCTGTCTGCCAAATTCTATTTGTCCGGGCAAGTACCGCCGGGTGAAAAAGCCGACGGCTACCGCTGGCGCATCAAGAAGATCAGCAAGGGCGAGCTCGATCTCGTCGGCGGTGGCGAGGTGGTGGGCGCTATTCCCGCCGGATTGCCCCGGCTCGATCTGCCGGCATTCAACTGGGACATGATTTCGGCGCTCATTTCCAGCGCGCTGGTGATTTCTCTGGTGGGTTTCATGGAAGCCATCTCTATCGCCAAAGCGATGGCCGCCAAAACCAGGGATCGTATCGATCCCAATCAGGAGTTGATCGGGCAGGGCCTCGCGAACATCGTCGGCAGTTTCAGCCAGGCCTTCCCTGCCAGCGGCTCGTTCTCGCGCTCTGCTGTCAACATCAACGCCGGCGCCAGAACCGGCATGTCCAACGTATTCGTCGGCCTGATCGTGCTGCTCGCCCTGCTGTTTCTCACCCCGCTGCTGTATCACCTGCCGCAGGCAGTATTGGCGGCGGTGATCATGATGGCGGCGACAGGCCTGGTCAACTTCAAGGCGATCAGGCATGCCTGGCGCACCCACAAGCACGACGGTATCGCCGCTGTGGTGACTTTTGTCGCCACGCTGGCTTTTGCGCCGCACCTCGACAAGGGTATTCTGGTTGGCGCCGGGCTGGCCATTCTCCTCTATCTTTACCGCACCATGACTCCGCGGGTCGCTATTCTGGGCCGCTTTCATGACGGCACGCTGCGCGACGTGAAAGCGCACAATCTGCCGGTCAGCGAAAACATCATCGCCATCCGTTATGACGGATCGCTTTACTTCGCCAACGTGTCCTATTTCGAAGACGCCATCCTTGAAGCGGTATCCAACAACCCGCGCGCCAAACATCTGCTGATCGTGGCGAACGGCATCAATCAACTCGACGCTTCCGGTGATGAAGTCATACACCATGTGCTGGAAAGACTGCGCGCCAACGGTATCAGGGTGGTTTTCAGCGGCCTGAAGAAACAGGTGGTTGATGTCATGCATCGTTCCGGCTTGTTTGATTACGTCGGGCAGGAGAACATTTTCGCCGATGAGGATCGGGCACTGGACTCGATTTATGCCGAAGTGCTCAAGACTGTTCCAGATGCGCCACGCCGCTTGCTGAAGCAGCGCAGCGACGGTGACGATGGGGTGAAAACCTGGCTGTAGCTATAGTGATATGCCGGTGCCATGGATGCTCCTACCCTGATCGTGCCCGCAAAAGCCATTAAATGCTGGAAATAACCCTTCAGAGTTATTCCATATACACCTTATGGGTATAGACGCTCGCAGTCTGACATTGTTAACCTCTGGTTACAGATCAATTCTGTGATATTTTTTTGTAGTATCAGGTAGTATGACGACTTGCAAAATTATAAGGAGGCATCTTGATAAACTTGGAACGCCGCAAGGCACTTAAGACAGGCGGTGGCCTCGGGCTGCTGGGTCTGTTTGCCGCAGTCGGTTTGGTTCAGCCCGGAATGGCTAGAGCCAAAGACTGGAAATCCGCTTTCGAAGCCAAAACGTTAGACGAAGCCTTGGATGCATTGGGTGTAGTCATCCCGGAGAGCAGCGCGGCTGTACGTCTGACCGTACCTGAAATCGCAGAAAACGGCTCAGTGGTGCCTGTTACTGTGGATAGCTCTCTGGTAAACACCGAGCAAATTTACATTCTGGTGGAAAAAAACCCCCGCGTTCTTGCCGCCAGCTTCGTCTTTCCTGCGGGAACCGAAAGCTTTGTCACTACCCGCGTCAAGATGAGGGAAACCTCCAAGGTCATTGCGCTGGTGAAGGCCGATGGGAAGTTCTATCGTGCCGATAAAGAGGTCAAAGTCACCGCAGGCGGCTGTGGCGGCTGATGGACACATGCACGTTGTTCAAACCATAAGGGCGAAATAATCATGGGCAATCCAATGAAAATCCGCGCATCCGTCAAGGAAGGCGTGACTGAGGTCAAAGTTCTGATGCAACACGAAATGGAAACCGGCTTGCGCAAGGGCGCAGATGGCGAGCTGGTGCCAGCTTGGCATATCACCGAGGTAAAGGCGCAGCATAATGGCAGAACCGTGCTGGAAGGCCGGTTAGATACTGCGGTTTCCAAAAACCCCTACCTGATGTTCCGTTTCAAGGGCGGCGCCCGGGGTGAAAAAGTCTCGGTCAATTGGGTAGATAACAAGGGCGACACACGTTCCGACGAAGCGGAAATCAATTAACGATATAATCTGGCCGGGCAAAACGCCCGGTCTTTCATGCGGAGGGGACACATGAATACCAGCATCTTGAAGAATGCAGTCTTTGTTTTTGCGTTGGCGACATTCTGTTCGGCGGCGATGGCTGAGGTTAGCGCCTCGGATGAAATTGCGAAATACCGGCAGATGATCAGCGATGGCAACCCGGCCGAATTTGATGAAATGCGCGGAGCGGAGCTGTGGAAAAAACCGGGCGGGCCGAGTAATGCCAGCCTGGAAGCATGTGACCTCGGCAAAGGGGCGGGTGTCGTAAAGGGCGTCTATGCCGAGTTGCCGCGCTATTTTGCCGACACCATGCGGGTGCAGGATCTGGAATCCCGCCTGCTTACCTGCATGACGACATTGCAGGGGACGCCTGAAAAGGATATCACTGCCAAGCCATTCGGTGGCGATAACTACAAACCGGAAATCGAATCTCTGGTGGCTTATGTGGTCGGTCAGTCCAAGGGTGTGAAAATGAATGTCTCGCTCGGTCACCCCAAGGAAAAGGAAGCCTACGAAATTGGCAAGCGCGTTTTCTCTTACCGTGCCGGCCCCTACGATTTCGCATGTTCCACTTGTCATAGCCGAAGCAATACCCGCATTCGGATGCAGGATCTACCCAACTTCACCATCAAAAAGGATGTTCAGGCGGCTTATGTTACCTGGCCCGCCTACCGTGTTTCCCAGGGCCTGTTCCGCTCCTTTCAGTGGCGCCTGAACGACTGCCTCCGCCAGCAACGTTTTCCCGAACCCAAGTATGCTTCGGATGTGACGATAGCCATTGCCATGTATATGGCGAACAACGCCAACGGTGCAATTTACGACGGGCCTGGCCTCAAGCGTTAGGGGGAATTGACATGAATATAAAAAACGTTATGGGGGAAACCGATATGAATGCAAAATGGGCTGTTGGGGTTGTGATGATCTTGACCTTGACTTTGTTGACCGCTTGCACCGGCAAGACCAGTGCGGAACTGGATGCCAAGACAGTCGCCGTCATCAAGAAGGATTTTCGTGACAAGGGCATCGCCAAGGTAGAGCGTCTCAATCAGGACAATGTGCAGGCGCTGTGCACCAAGTTTCTCGACAAACCGCCGCGCAATGATCTGGAGCGCCTGCAAACGGAACAGGAAAATGCCATTAAATGGCCTGCTGACGGAAAATATATGGGCGACTGGAAGGCCGGGGAAAAGCTGGCACAGAGCGGGAGCGGCATGACCTGGAGCGACAAGCCCGAAGCGCCTGCCGGCGGCAATTGCTACAACTGCCATCAACTTGCAGCCAAAGAAATTTCCTATGGCACCATCGGCCCCAGCCTGCTGCATTTCGGGAAACTTCGCGGCACTTCCGAGGACATAATGCGTTATACATACGGACGCATTTACAACGTCAAAGCCTACAACCTTTGCGCCAACATGCCACGCTTTGGCCATATGGGTATTCTGACAGAAGCACAACTCAAGGATTTGGTTGCCTTTCTGCTGGATCCGGCATCCCCAGTCAACAAATAATAGCGTCAATTAGCGTCAGTTAAGCGCCGGCAGAACAAAGCGAAGGAACACACATGAGCATGACCCGGCGTGAGTTCCTTCAATTGTTGGGTGTCGCATCTGCCGGCGGCTTTTCGCTGCGCAATAACGGCGCCCATGCTGCCGCCGACGCCGCCCGGATGTACGAGCTGCCGCGCTACGGCAATGTCAGCTTGCTGCATTTCACCGATTGCCATGCACAATTAAATCCCGTCTACTTTCGTGAGCCGCACATCAACCTGGGTGTCGGCGGCATGAAAGGACAACCACCCCACCTGGTCGGCAAGGCGCTGCTCAAGCGTTTTGGCGTCAATCCAGGCACACCCGAAGCCTACGCCCTGACCAGTATCAACTTCAGCGAGGCCGCCCGTATCTATGGCAAGGTGGGCGGTTTCGCCCACCTTGCCACCCTGGTCAAGCAAATCCGTTCTGCTCGCCCGGGGGCGCTGCTGCTGGACGGTGGCGATACCTGGCAAGGTTCCGGGACGGCGCTATGGAGCCGCGGCCAGGACATGATCGACGCCTGTCTGGAGCTGGGGGTAGATATCATGACGCTGCACTGGGAATGCACCTACGGGGCCGAGCGGGTGAAAGAAGCGGAACAAGGCGTGCTGAAAGGCAGGATCGAGGTGGTCGCCCAGAACGTCAAGACCGCAGATTTCGGCGATGCCATCTTCAAACCTTACGTCATCCGCGAGATCAACACCATACCCGTGGCCATCATCGGCCAGGCTTTCCCTTACAGCGCTATCGCCCACCCGCGTTACTTTGTTCCGGACTGGTCATTCGGGATACAGGAAGAAAATCTCCAGGCCAATATCGACGAAGTACGCAAGAAGGGTGCGCAGGTGGTGGTGCTGTTGTCCCACAATGGCATGGATGTGGACCTTAAGCTGGCATCCCGAATGCGCGGCCTGGATGCGATTCTGGGCGGCCACACGCACGATGCCATACCCGCGCCCATCGCAGTGAAAAATCCCGGCGGTACGACGCTGGTCACCAATGCCGGCTCCAACGGGAAATTCCTCGGTGTGCTGGATTTTGAAGTTAAAGCAGGAAAGGTGGCCGGATTCCGCTACAAGCTGCTGCCAGTTTTTGCCAATCTGCTGGCAGCAGACCCGGGCATGGCGGCTATTATCCAGAAGCATCGCGCGCCTTACGAAAGCAAGCTTGACGAAAAGCTGGCAACTACCGATGCGCTGCTGTATCGCCGTGGCAACTTCAATGGCAGCTTCGATCAATTGATACTCGATGCTTTGATGCGCGAGAAAGACGCCCCCATCGCCTTTTCACCCGGGTTCCGCTGGGGCACCACACTGCTGCCCGGCGCGGCGATTACCATGGAAGACCTGCTCAACCAGACCGCGATCACTTATCCCCTCACTACGCTCACCGACGTGAGCGGCGCCCAGATCAAGGCGGTGCTGGAAGATGTAGGCGACAATCTGTTCAATCCCGACCCCTATTATCAGCAGGGTGGCGACATGGTGAGGGTGGGCGGCCTTGAGTACACCTGCGATCCCACTGCGGCCATGGGCAAACGCATCCAGGATATGCGCCTGGGGGGCAAGCTGCTGGAGGCCGACAAGACTTACAAGGTGGCAGGATGGGCGCCGGTCTCTGAAGCAGCCAGAGACCGGGGGGGGGAACCCATCTGGGATTTGGTGGCGCGCTATCTGCGCAGCGAAAAAGTTGTCAAACCATCGAAGCCAAACGTGCCCAAGCTCAAGGGCGTTGCCGGCAATCCCGGCATGGCCTGACACAAGTAAGGGCGCCTCTAAAAATCCAGAGTTCGCCCAAATGCAAGGCGCGGAAAAAATTTTAGTTCCGGCTAACCTTCAGGTTATGCCGGAACTAAAATCTGGATTTTTAGAGGTGCCCGTAAGCAAGGAGAAACATTATGCGCAACATACGAACCGAACTCGCTCCAGCATCATGTAACGCTTCAATCTTCGCAAACCAACCCCTCCAAACCTCCCCTTGTCAGGGGAGGCTTAAAAACTTTCCCCCTGACAAGGGATGGCTGAGGGGGGTTGGTTTAAGGGGTTGTTGTGTACTAGCGCTTATCATCGCCTGCCAATCGGCGATGGCGGAAACTTCAACACCCGCACTCTCCTACACGGAAATCAAGGTTCAGCTTGCGCGTGTCGAGATTCAGCAGGGAGTCAGTTTTGACGATGCGGTGGAGTCGCTCAAGCTGCGAGCCAATCAGTACAACCTCAAGTTCGTCGGCGCCAACCCGCTGTACAAGGAAATAGAGGCCCTGACCGGCAAGCCAGCCAAGCGTATGGAAATCTTCAACTTTTGCGACGGCCTCACGGCACAGCAGATGATTGCCGCCAATCCACTCATGATTTCCTTTATGCCCTGCCGCATCGCTCTGGTGGAAGATGCGCAGGGCAAACGATGGATCGTATCGATGATGATGGACAAGGAAATGATCCGCGCCCTGCCGGACGAGACTCGCAAAAATGCCGAGCGCATCATGAGCGCCATGAAAGACATGATGCTCGCCGCGAGTAGCGGCGATCTTTGAATCCATTTCGGGATATCCAAGGTCAGTGCAGCCGCTTAGTTTCCGTTCCGCTCTTGCAAAGGGGTCCCAATGTTAAAAATATCCCTGTTGTTTTTCGCGCTGTTTTCCCCCGCTTTTACACATGCCGAACCGCTCTCGGTGGAACAGGCCGCACCCGGTATTTATGTTCATCGCGGCGTGCATCTGAATATCGATATCGGCTATGGTGGGGACATCGGCAATATCGGATTCATTGTGGGCGACAAAGGTGTGGCCGTGATCGATACCGGCGGTTCCCCGAAAATCGGAAGGCTGCTTCGTGCAGCCATACGCAAGGTGACCGATCTGCCCATACTCTATGTCATCAACACCCACGTTCACCCTGACCACATCCTCGGCAATGCCGCTTTCAAAGATGACCATCCCATCTTCGTCGGCCACGAAAAACTTGCCGGCGCCATGGCGCAACGCAAGGATGCTTATTTGCGCAATCAGGCAGGCTGGGTAGGCGCGGATGCCGTCGGCAGCGAACTGATTCCTCCCACGCTGCCGGTCAAGGGAACCCAAACCATAGCTCTGGGCGGGCGCAGCCTGCAACTGACGGCGCATCCTGTCGCTCACACAAATAACGATCTCACAATATTTGACAGCGCCACGGCTACGCTATGGACCGGCGACCTGCTGGTCATCGAACGCACACCATCTTTTGACGGTGACCCGAAGGGTTGGCTGCAAGTCATCGAGCAACTGCGCGGCATTCCGGCAGTACGCGCGATTCCCGGTCATGGTCCGGTGACGGCAGACTGGCATGGCGCCCTGGATAACGAGAGCCGCTACCTTTCCACGCTGCTCGAAGACGTGCGTAGCTCCATCAAGCAAGGCAACTCCATGGAACAAACAATAGCGGGAGCCGCCCTGTCGGAACAAGGCAAATGGGTGCTGTTCGATATCTTCAACAGACGTAATGTCAGCCTGATTTTCCCGGTGCTGGAATGGGAGTGATTTCTGTGGTAGCGTGGGCGCAGCCCACGCAGTTGACTGCGCCCACCCTGCAAAACTGTCCGGACTTGTTCCCGAACGGGTAATCCGGGATACAAAAATGAGCGTGTCTTTTCGTTGCGATATGTGAAGTCCGGGTTTTGCATGCTGTTCTGAGAGCTGGTGGGGTACTTGTCTAAATTACAACAAGGAGGAGTTATGAAAATGATCCGGTTCCTACTATTCACCACCATCTGCGCCATTGGGTTGTCGTTATCTTCCGTAGCCGCCCATGCGGCGGTCGATGCACGCTCCCGCAATCTGGCCGCTTCCTGTGCCGCTTGTCACGGTACCAACGGTCACAGTGTGGGCGCTATGCCTGTTCTGGCCGGGATGGACAAGGCGCTGTTCGTTAATCAAATGAAAGATTTTAAATCCGGCGCCCTCCCTGCCACGGTGATGCATCATCATGCCAAGGGTTATACAGACGAAGAGTTCGAAAGATTGGCAGATTTCTTTGCCGCACAGAAACGTTAGGAAAATTGCGAGGTATTCAGTACAACAAAATCATTAAAGGAGCACACCATGTCATTTGATCGCCGTGATTTTTTGAAGCTTAGCGCAGCAGGGATTGTGGTAGGCGCGTTTCCGGGATGTGCCACGACTGCCGGTGAAATCGTCAAGAAAAAGGGACAGCGCGTAATCATTGTGGGCGGTGGCTTTGGCGGTGCAACAGCAGCCAAGCATATCCGCATGTGGGGAGAAAACAAGATCGAGGTGGTGCTGATCGAGCGCAACCCGACCTTCATTTCATGCCCGATGAGCAATATGGTGCTGGGCGGCAGCCGGACCATTTCAGATCTCACGCAAAGCTACGATACCTTGACAAGCAAGTATGGTATCGAACTGGTGCGGGGAGAAGTTACGGCCATTGATCCGCAACAGCAAACCGTCACACTGGCAGGTGGCTATCTCCGTTATGACCGGCTGATCGTCGCGCCGGGCGTCGATTTTATGTTTGATGAAATCGAAGGACTCAGCGCAGTAGTGGCCGGGGAGAGCATCCCGCATGCATGGAAGGCTGGCGCACAGACAACACTGCTCAGGAAGCAACTGGAGTCGATGGCTGATGGTGGCGTCTTTGCGATCAGCATTCCCAAGATGCCATACCGCTGCCCCCCGGGGCCATACGAGCGCGCCTGCCAGGTGGCGTTCTATCTGAAAAACAATAAGCCAAAATCGAAAGTGCTGATCCTGGATGCCAACCCCGATATCGTCTCGAAGAAGGGCCTCTTTATGGCGGCCTGGAACGAGCTTTACCCCGGTATGGTGGAATATCGTGCCAACGCTGAGGTGAAGCATGTGAATGTGGCCGGTAAAATTCTCAAAACCGAATTCGAGAATGTAACAGCGGATGTGTTAAATGTTATTCCTCCGATGAAGGCCGGTGCCGTGGCCAGCTTGGCGGGCGTGGTAAATGTGGACAACCGTTGGTGCGCGGTGGACTTCCTGAGTTACGAATCCAAAGCGCACAAGAACGTCCACGTCATCGGCGATTCAGTTTCTGCGGCACTTCCAAAATCCGGTCATTTGGCCACGTCCCAGGCGAAGGTCTGCGCTGCGGCCGTGATCGAACTGATGCAGGGGCGGCAGCCGGATCCCAGCCCGGCAATTGCCAATACTTGTTATAGCATGGTCAGTAACACCGAAGCGGTGCACGTAGCCCATGTTTACCGCTTCAACGCGGAAAAACAAGCCATGATCGCGGCGGAAGGCGGTGGCGTTTCAGGCAAGCGTTCTGAAGCTGAGGGTACGCTGGCCAGTTACTGGCTCAAGAACATTCTGGCAGACGTGTTGCTCTAATGGCCACCTCTAAAAATTCAAAATCCTAAGTCAGACAAGGCGCGATCAAAATTTTAGCGCGCCGCATATGTTTGATATGTAAGCGTTAAAAATTTTTGAGCAACGCAGCATCGCGACGGAGTTTGGATTTTTAGAGATGCCCTGTAGTTTTTCGCGCTGTTTATTCCGGCTTTTGCACATGCCGAACCGTTCTCGGTGGAACTGGCTGAGGATGGCAATATGGATGCGGATGCTGGACGCAAAGCGCGCACGGACAAGGTCAAACCCAAATACATACTGCGCAATTATCTATCGCAAAATGCGATAACCCCGGCTGAACAGAAGCGGGATTTTTCGGAAGTGGATCGCCTGCTGAAGCTGCTCAGAAATCCTTTTGACGAGCAGCCGGAAAGGGAAACCTACGCTGCACCGCCGCCGCAAGGGGCGCAGCATATCGAGGTGAGTTGCTCGTCTTGATAGATTATTCCAGAAAGCAATTGAGCCGAGAACGCGAAAGCGAGGAAAGACGCGCCAGACAGCACATTTGAGTGCGGCATAGGGCGACTGACGAAGCCGACAAAGTTATCGATTTATTTGCAAACTGGAATTAGCTGCATTTGCCGTTCTTGTCTGTCTTCATGTATTTAAGCAGCCACGCTTTCACTCGCTCCCGCGCGTGTTTGGTGGCGATTTTCTCTTCCGGACTCTGGTCGTTGCGGAAGTCGAAAGCACGGCGCGCCAACGGGTAATATTGCATTTCCACCGGCACCCCGCGTTCATACAGAGCATAGAAAGCCCGACCACCATTCATGCGGCGCAATTCATAATCCTGTTCGCCGATCAGGAACAGCATGGGCGTGGTGATCTGGGATATTTCCGGCGCCACGCTGAACAGTTGCTCCGGTTCCGGCGCATTAGGACTTTGCATGTGGCCGGCGTAAGTGGCGATGGCAGCGATGTCCTTGCCGCGTTTGGCTGCCACCCGGATGGCGTAATAGCCGCCGCGGGAATAGGCCACCAGGCCAACCGGTATCTTGCAGGCAGCGGGTAATGACTTGAGTGCATTCAGGCTGGCCTCGATATCGGTTTCGGTAGCGGGATCATGCGCTACAGGCCAGCGCTCGATAAAGCGCCCGCTCTGCCAGTCCGGCGCCAATACCAGAAAACCCTGCTCCACCAGCTTAGCAATATGGCGTTGATCAACTTCGTCATAACCACGCTTGGCATGGATGTACAGCACCGGTGGAAACGGGCCTTTGCCCTGCGGCATGGCGATTTCCGCCGGGACTTCCACATCGCCCGATTTGATGGTTATTTTGCTGATAATGGGACCAACTGCCGGATTAGCCGCCGGACTGGTTGCCAGTGCGGCATCGGCAGCCAGTATGGTTGGGCTCGCGCTTATCAGGCCTGAAGTAACAATGGCAACGATAATTTTTTTCATACCTTCCGTCCTATCTCGTTTCAGGTTGTTCGAATAGGCGTAATTTACCAGACTGCGCCCGTGATCGCGCAAATTTCAGGTCGGCAGGGAATTTATAGCGAGAAACGCTGTTGTGGATATGCCGGCACAGTTGGAATACGTAATAAAAAATTTGAAAAATAACCCCAATGGGTCATCCCCATTTACCCGCAGTGGGTATGGACGTTGGCAAACAGCTCGTTCATATTGTACGCAACGCATTGTTCTGCCGATCGGCAGCATGGTTGATGCGGAATTTTTATAACTTGCGGGAGATAGTGCGATGAAC
>JANONV010000059.1:0-1501 GCA_031421015.1 Gallionella sp.
TACCATTTTTTATCCGTTGCCAGTTTGGCCTTGATCGAAGCGAACAAGCAAGTCTCTTCTTCTGAACCTGGCTTGTTTAACAACGACGCGTCTTTTTCGGCACGTGCGCCCAGATGCAACAGCAGCGTGGCATCACCACCATCGTCAAGTATCATGTTGGAGAGGCTACCATCCGCCCACTCAAAAATCCGGTGGGTGTAATCCCAGTATTCGGTCAGCGTTTCGCCCTTGTAGGCGAACACCGGCACGCCGGTCGCAGCGATCGCCGCCGCTGCGTGATCCTGAGTTGAGTAGATATTGCAGGACGCCCAGCGCACTTCCGCGCCAAGCGCTTTCAGTGTTTCGATCAACACGCCGGTCTGGATGGTCATGTGCAGACTGCCGGTGATGCGCGCGCCTTTTAGAGGCTGGGACTTGACGAATTCCTTGCGGATCGCCATCAGGCCGGGCATTTCGATTTCGGCGATGGCAAGTTCCTTGCGCCCCCATGCGGCCAGGGACATATCGGCGACTTTATAGTCGGTAAAGCCGGGGTTGATAATTGCGTTCATGATTGTGGCTCCATTCAAGTTAATGAATGGGCGCCGTTGCTGCGATTGCACCACTCTCCCGAGCCTGGCCGGTAACCGGTCGCAGCGCCCCTCGGGAGGGGGAATTTATTGTAGGGTGGATAAAGCGCGTAGCGCGTATCCACCAATACAAACGGTGGATACGGCATGAATGTCTTTATCCACCCTACACATTTTTACAACCCCGCGTCGGCGCGCAACGCCGCCGCCTTGTCGGTCGCTTCCCAGGTGAACTCCGGCTCTTCTCGACCGAAGTGGCCATATGCCGCAGTCTTTTGATATATCGGGCGCAGCAGGTCGAGCATTTGCACGATCCCCTTAGGACGCAGGTCGAAATGGCGCAACACCAGTTCGGTCATCTTTTCATTGGAAATTTTGCCGGTGCCATAAGTGTCCACCATCACGCTGGTCGGCTTGGCCACGCCGATCGCATAAGAAATTTGCACCAGGCATTTGCTGGCCAAACCGGCAGCGACGATGTTCTTGGCGACATAACGGCCCGCATACGCGGCAGAACGATCCACCTTGGACGGATCCTTGCCGGAGAATGCCCCGCCGCCGTGCGGAGCTGCGCCGCCGTAAGTGTCAACGATGATCTTGCGTCCGGTCAAACCGCAATCGCCCTGCGGACCGCCGATGACGAAACGTCCGGTCGGGTTGACCAGAAAGTTGATGTTGCCTTTGATCAGTTCTTTCGGCAGTATCGGCTTGATGATTTCTTCGATCGCCGCTTCGCGTATCGCTTCCAGTTTCATTTCCGGCGCGTGTTGCATCGAGAGCACCACGGTGTTTATGGAGTGCGGCTTGCCGTCCACATAACGGATGGTCACTTGCGATTTGGCATCCGGGCGCAACCAGGGCAAACGGCCATCGCGGCGCAATGATGCCTGGCGTTCCACCGCGCGGTGCGCCAGGTAAATCGCCAGTGGCAT
>JANONV010000060.1:0-8067 GCA_031421015.1 Gallionella sp.
GAAATCTGAATTTTTAGAGGTGCCCTTCAGTCGGCCAAGTAAGTTAACCAAGCGTGGGGGTCCTGTGTGAGCGGGATCCCCACGCATTTTTTTGGGTACTTCATGTTGAATTCAAAAACATTATTGCTGGCGCATCACGGAACTGCCGGAGCCTTGCTGGCCGAATCGCTGGCGTTTGATATTGCCGTTCCCGAGCAAACTTTAGTCGTGCATTTGCTGGTGGTGCCGGATTTATGGGCGGGCATGCAGGGCGACGATTGGCTGAATAACGCTTCGACCCGGGATGTCTTTGGCCGCTATGTCGAAGGCCTGCTGGAAGCAGATATGGCGGAACAACTGCGCGCAGTGGAAGCGCGCTGTGCGGAGCGCCATATCAACTATAAATCCGTGGCGCGTTATGGCGACCCGGCGGATTGTCTGCTTGAAACAGCTGAACGGGAACAGGCTACGCTGGTGGTGATCGGCCCGCCACGGGCGAAGGGAATGACGGGACTGCGTTCCCGCATGGATCTGGAGCGGCTGGTGCGCAAGCTTGCGATTCCCTTGCTTATCGCCAACCGCTCTCGATGACTGGGCAAAGCGCCGCAACCGAAGCGCAGAAAAATACCGCCTGGGTGAGCATCGAGATGCCTGTCCCCTCCGGCAAGCTATTCGATTTTCTGCAGAACACGGAACGCCTGTTTCGCCTCAACCCCTATCTCGATATTAGTGTATGGCTAGAGATTTCAGCCGGGAAACAGTTTCATCTCAAAGCCCTGAATGAGATGAATGGCGTGGCCTACGACTTTCTCATCACGATTGAATCCATTCAGCCCGGCGCTAGTATTTTTCTGAGCTACGACAAGGGGCTGAAACGGGCACTGGAGATCACGCTACAGCCAGGTGCAAACGGATCAATTCTCACGCTGCGGGAACATTATCACGCGCCCCTCGCAGGGGGGGAATATCGGGAAGAGCAGTTGAAAGAAGTGGATCAAAGTCTGTTCCCCTGGGCGTCATCCATCCGGCAATACCTGTCCGGACTGGAGAGATGGGGCTGGTTCTGGCCCTATCGGTGGTATCAGGAACGTTTCTGGCTGAGCATGCGCCCGACGCACCGTCGAATTGCACGCATGCTGATTTGGGTCACGGTGCTTGAATTCGTGGTGTTCCTATTTATTTTTACTATTTACTGGTTAGAACTGGGGCGCGGACATATATGAAAAAATAGGATCGTGTTTTCTTCAGTCAGGTTTGAAATTGCTTCCGGCATGAACAACTGCGCGGGATATTTCGCTGTAATTCCATTTCTAAATTAAAAGTGCTTTTTTGTAGAGTGAGTTTCACCCGCCGGATATAGCTGTATGGCAGAGCCAGACCCACTACGCTGCAGCATCTTAAAACCAACCCCCCCTCACAGTCCCCCTTTGTCAGGGAGGAAACTTAGCCCCCCCGCTCCTCCCCTGTTTCTCCCCCTGACAAGGGGGGTGGGGAGGCTGGGAGGGGTTGGGGAGGCCGGGAGGGGTTGGTTTACGAAGATTCATGTGTTACTTGGTACGACGAATTAACGTACTACTAAAATGGAAATGGAATAAGGTATACATCGTCCGGCGTGTCATCGCCCAGCGATTGGTGCGTTCTTTCTGTGTTGTAAAACACAAAATACTCCGTCAATCCAATCAGCAATTCAGACCATGCCCGACTTTCATTTGGGCTTTCCCCATGGTTCCATCAACGTCTGCGGAACTCCCAGATGATCCAGTATCCGCGCCACGACGAAATCCACAATGTCCTGCACGCTTTGCGGATGGCGATAGAAGCCTGGATTAGGCGGCATGATGACCGCACCCGCGTGGGCGAGCTTGAGCATGTTCTCCAGATGGATGGCGGAGAAGGGCATCTCGCGCGGCACTAAAATCAGCGTGCGTTTTTCCTTGAGCATCACGTCGGCGGCGCGGGCGATCAGGTCGTCGCTGACGCCGCTTGCGATCTTGCCTAGCGTGCCCATGGTGCAGGGGCAGACCACCATCGCATCGCCCGGGTTGGAGCCGGACGCCATCGGCGCGTACCAATCCTGGATGCCGAACACTTTCAGTTCGCCGCTGAATTTTCCGAAGCGTTCGGCGAATAACTGCTCGGCATCCTGTGGGCGGTTTGGCAGCGCGAAATCCAGTTCCTGCTTGGCGACGATCTGCGCGGCTTGCGAATAAATAAGATGAACGCGCTGTCCGCTTTGCAGCAGGCATTCCAACAGGCGCATGCCGTAGGGCATTCCGGATGCGCCAGTGAAAGCGAGGGTAATGGTTTTCATGCGCGTATCGTTTGGTGTCATGGAGTATGATTATCCCTGAAAACACTTGTCCACGAAAAGCACGAAAAATTTACAGCATGACATTTTCGTGCCTTTCGTGTTTTTCGTGGACCAATAGCTTTTTATCATCCATGAATCGAGCTGCGATCAACCCGTTCACCGTGCCGAACACCAGTGCGGCGGCAGCGAAGATGGGAATCAGGTAGGCGATGCCGGCATGCGGGATCAGCCACAGATACACCACCAGCATCTGTCCGGTGATATGCGCAAAGGCGGCGCAGATGCTGTGACTGACCGGGCCGAACCAGCGCGCCGGCAAATGCCGGGCAACGGCCAGCATGATCAGGCTGAGCGCGGCGCCGGACAGGCTGAGAAAAAATCCGGGCGTCAGAAAATTACCGAACAACAAACTGCCTGCCACCACGCGCAATAGCGACACCCATGCGGCCACACGCCAGCCGTAACGCGCCAGCACGATCAGCGTGACGATGTTGGCCAGCCCCGGTTTGACGCCGGGCAGCGGCGAGGGAATGGCGTTCTCCAATATCGTGAGACCGAGCGCCACCGCCGCCATGCGTGCGATGTGGTGGTCTTCGGCGGTGGTGTTGAGTTTAATGGTTGAGGTGGTCATTTATTTTGTGGAGCGAGGAAAAACCGAACCCCCTCTAGCTCCCCCTTGTCAGGGGGAGAATGAAGCAGCTCCTCTCCTGATAAGGGGAGAGCGAAGCGAGGGGCTAGGGGATGGGTTTGATTTCCCCACTCACTACTTTCCACTTTGATTTAATAGTTGAGGCTGTCATATTTCTTCTTGCCGCCGACCAATTCGACGCTGACTTGATTAGGCAGGCACAACGCGATTTCTCCGGTATTTTTCAACCATCCTTGACGTACGCAGTATTGGCGCGGGCTGGGGTCGGAGGCGATGCGAGCTTTGCGCTGCTGGATGCTGATGATACTTACTCCAAGCGGGCCGGGCACTTCGATCTGCTGGTCGCGCGACAACGGCACTTCGCGAAAGATCTTTCCGCCACTGCGGATGACGGCCTTGTCGGCCAGGTCGCCGCTCCACAGTGTGAGCGTGAGCAGCGCGACACAAATACTCCCCAGCAACAGCGTCAGCCAGTCGCCGGGTTTGATGAGTTGCAACGCAGCGGTGTACATGATCTATTGAGCCAATTCGCGGTGACGCACCAGCACCTGCTGCCGATGCTCAAAATAACCTGCGAGCTTTTCGGCGAAATAGACCGAGCGGTGCCGTCCGCCGGTGCAACCGATGGCTACGGTGAGATAGCTGCGATTGTCGGCGACGAAACTGGGCAGCCAGCGTTCGACGAAATCGCGTATGTCGCCAAACATATCCTGCGCGCCGGGGGTGTGGTCCAGAAATTCGATCACCGCAGCGTCGCGCCCGGTGAGGGGTTGCAGCGCCGGATTGTAGTGCGGGTTGGGCAGGCAGCGCACATCGAACACCAGATCGGAATCCAGCGGGATGCCGTGCTTGAAGCCGAACGACTGGAACAGCAGCGTCAGCCGCGCGCGATCCACTTTGATGAATTGCTTGATCCATGCGCGCAGCGCGTTGGCGTCGAGTTCGGTGGTGTCGATGTGATGCCCGATGTCGCTGATCTCTGCGAGCAATTCGCGCTCCCGGCTGACGCATTCCGGCAAGGTCCTGACCCCGTCGCTGAGCGGGTGCAGGCGGCGCGTCTCGGAAAAGCGTTTGACCAGCGTGTCGCTCTGCGCATCGAGGAACAGCACATGCATGTCCACCTTCGACACGTTACTGATGGAACTGCTAGCCATTCGACTAGGCGAGCCAACGACGCTCGCCAAGTCGCTGGTTATGGCGCAGCCAGCCGCTTGCGGGAGGAGGTGGGGAGACGGCATTCCCGCATTGGACGCTTGCGCGAACTGTGTTATGCCGTCAAAGCCTTGCTGTTTGATCTGCTGCAACAGCGGCGGCAGACGCTGTACGCTGTTGGCGCTGCGCACGTCTATGCTCACTGCAATATTGGAATAGCCGACGCCTTGCAGGTACACCACCAGCGTGGCCAGCAAATCGGCAGGCAGATTGTCGACACAGTAGTAACCACTATCTTCCAGCACCTTGAGAGCGATGCTCTTGCCGGAGCCGGAGAGGCCGCTGATCAGGAATAATTGCACCCTGGCGTCCCGCTACTCGTCTAACAGCAATTGATCGTGCCGCGCGATGAACTCATCCATGCTATTGATGCCGCGCTGCTGCAAAACAAAATTGCGCGCCGCAGCTTCGACCAATACCGCAAGGTTGCGTCCGGCCACCACCGGGATTTTCACGGTACTGATGCTTACGCCGAGAATTTCCTGATGTGTGGCGTTGAGCGGCAGGCGTTCCATGCGCGAGAGGTCGCCTCCGGTCGGGCGATGCAGATCTACGATGAGCTTCAAACTCTTTTTTCGCCGCACCGCTGTTTCGCCGAACATGATGCGAATGTTCAACACGCCCAGCCCGCGCACTTCGAGAAAATCGCGCAGCAGTTCCGGGCAGCGACCCTCCAAAGTATCCGGTGCGATGTGATGCAATTCGACGATATCGTCGGCGACCAGGCCGCTGCCTCGTGTGATGAGTTCCAGTCCGAGTTCGCTTTTGCCGACCCCGCTTTCACCGGTGATCATCACGCCGACACCCAGCACATCGAGAAACACGCCGTGGCGTGTGGTGGATTCGGCGAGCTCCTTGGCGAGATAGTGGCGGACCAGCCACATCAACTGTACGCTGGGTTTGGGCGAGGAGAACAACGGGATGTGCGATCGGTCGGCGAAGGCGATCAGCTCCGCCGGAATATCGCTGGCGCCGGCCACGATCAAACAGGTCGTGCCGCTTTGTTCGATACGCTGAAACGCGCTGTTGCGCTGCTCCGCGCTCAGATCGCGCAGATAATCCAGTTCGGTTTCGCTCAGCACCTGTACCCAGTTCGGGTGGATCAGGTTGAGATGCCCGACCAGCCCCCTGTTGGAGGTGTTGATCCCGGCGCTATCGATGATGCGATCGGCGCCGTCCGCTCCGGCCACGCGGCTTAGTTGGAGTCGCGCCTGCTTGTCTTCAAATAATTGCCGGACGTTGACTTGGCTCATGCGGGGCTTTTCCAGTCATGAAACATCCGATGAATGCCGGCGGCGTCTGCGCAGTCGAGCAGACGGTTGCGGAATTGCGGGTCGCTGAACATTTGCGCCAGTTCGCCGAGAATCTGCAAATGCAAATCGTTGGCGCGTTCCGGCACCAGCAACACGAATATCAGATTCACCGGCTGGCCGTCCGGCGCATCGAATGGAATCGGGTGCGAGGTTTTTACGAATGCGGCAGTGGCATCGCGCAGTTTTGCGATACGCCCATGCGGAATCGCCACGCCTTGACCGAGACCGGTCGAGCCGAGTTTCTCGCGCGCAAACAGGCTGTCGAATACCAGGCTGCGCGAGATTTGCTGGTTGCTTTCAAACAGCATGCCTACCCGTTCGAACATACGCTTTTTGCTGGTGGATTCGGTGTCCAACAGAATGTTGTCAGATGGCAAAATTTTGCTGATCAGGTTCATGTAATTAATTTCCCCTTCCAAAGGGAGGGAACGATTGCTCCCTCTCCCTGCGGGATAACCAGCGACTTGGCTGCGGTTGTTTGCAGCCTAGTCGAATGGCTAGTTGTTTCACCCAGAGGGTTGGGGAGAGGGAAGGGGATTGCATTTTATCTCCTGGCCGCCCGTTGGTTGATTATTTTACCGCCGCGTGTTTGCCGGATTCATCATGGCGGCGCGCCGACAGCTTTTCCTTATGCTTCATTATCTGGCGGTCCAGCTTGTCCACCAGGGCATCGATCGCGGCGTACAGGTTCTCGTCATCGCATTCCACGAACACATCCTTGCCGCTGATATGTACGGTGGCCTCGGCCTTCTGTTTCAGTTTTTCGACGGAGAGGATGATATGCACGTCGATCACATGGTCGAAATGGCGTTTGATCTTGCCGAATTTGCCGGTCGCATAGTCGCGTATGGCTGGGGTGATTTCAAGATGGCGTCCGGTTATGTGAAGATTCATGGTGGGTTCCTTGTTTAGAGTGATTTACGGGTTTAGAGTGATTTACGGAGATTCACCGGAAGTATGCGTAATGCTTCCCGGTACTTTGCTATGGTACGCCGGGCGACGACGATGCCCTGCTGTGCCAGGATTTCCGACATGCGGCTGTCGGTAAGCGGCTTGCGTTGGTCTTCCGCGTTGACCAGTTGTTTGATCAACTCGCGTATCGCGGTGGAAGAACAGGTTCCGCCGCTTTCCGTGGCAAGGCCGCTGCCAAAGAAATGCTTGAATTCGTAAATGCCGCGCGGGGTCAGCATGAACTTTTGTGTGGTGCTGCGCGATATCGTGGATTCGTGCAGTTCCAGTTCGTCGGCAATTTCGCGCAACACCAGCGGGCGCATGCCGATCTCGCCATGTTCGAGAAAATTGCCTTGCCGATCCACGATGGCTTGCGCGACGCGCAAAATTGTTTCAAAACGTTGCTGCAGATTTTTGATCAGCCACCTCGCTTCCTGCAATTGTGTGGCGAGTTGCGAGGAGTTTTTGTCGCTGCGCTGTTTCAGGATGTTGGCGTAAATCTGATTGACGCGCAGCTTGGGCATCGCTTCCGCATTGAGTCGCGCGCGCCATTTGTTTTTATATTTTTCCACGACCACGTCGGGCACCACGTAATCGGCGACGCTTAGTCCGAACTCGGCGCCGGGCTTGGGATTCAATCCCGTGATCAAATGTTGTGCGGTGCGCAACTCGTCGTCCGAGCAGCGCAGCAGTTTTTTGATTTTGGCGAAGTCGTGCGCGGCGAGCGCGTCCAGATGATGGCTCACCAGGCGAATCGCCAGATCGCGTTGCGGGGTATCTTCCGGAAACGCCTTGAGTTGCAGTGCCAGGCACTCGCCCAGGTGACGCGCGCCAAGACCGGGCTGGTCCAGGTGTTGCAGTTGCACCAGAGCGGTTTCCAGATCGTCCAGCGTGATGCCAAGCTCGGCGGGTAAAAATTCCGCAAGATCATCCAGATTTTGCGCCAGATAACCGTTTTCATCCAGCGCATCGATCAGCAACCCGACCACCTTGCGATCTTTTCCATCCAGCGAACTGGTGGTCAATTGATTGTGCAGATGCGCGCGCAGGCTGGCCTGTTCGGCGGCTTGCTCGGGGTAGGTTTCGTCCTCGTCGTCGGTGCTTCGCGACGTGCCGCCGGTATTCCAGTCGGCGGGCGCATTATCAAAAGTATCCGCGCCAAAATCGTCCGCGCCGCGATCATCGGCACGCGCTTGTTCGGGATCGTCCGTGCTGCCGCGCGGCGCTAAAGATGAAGCGTCCGGGGAAAAAACGGCAGGCGCAGAGTCTTCGGCCAGTTCCAGCATGGGATTTTCATCCAGCATGCGCGCGATTTCCTGATGCATGTCCAGCGTGGAGAGTTGCAGCAAACGGATAGCCTGTTGCAACTGCGGGGTGAGCGTCAGGTGCTGGGAGATGCGAAGTTGGAGAGTAGGTTTCATTGCCTGGTGTTGTATAGGGCGCCTCGAAAAATCCAGATTTTAGTTCCGGCATAACCTAAAGGTTAGCCTACACAGCAACTTCGTTGTATCCCAACTGCTGCGTTGCGGAAAAAATTTCTTGCTTACATATAAATCATATGCGGCGCGGCAAAACGAAGTTTCAGAGTAGGGTAACCTTTAGGTTAGCCGGAACTAAAATTTTTTCCGCGCCTTGCATTTGGGCGAACTCTG
>JANONV010000061.1:0-2036 GCA_031421015.1 Gallionella sp.
TCATTTTGCGCATTGATGAGCGGGAAGCAGCGCAAGCTTTGGCTGGTAGCCAGGCGCAGGTGATGCAGGCGCAGGCCGCCATGCAGAATGCCAAGTCCAACTACGAACGCGCGCACCAGATGTTCGAGCAAAAATTTATCAGTCAGGCGGCATTGGACAAAGCCGAGGCTGATTACAAAGTGGCATCGGCACAGGCAGCGGCCAGCCAGGCAGGAGAAAGCCAGGCGGCGCTGGCGCAGGGATACACCGCCGTGGTCGCGCCGTATGGCGGCGTGGTGGCGGCGCGGCTGGTAGAGATAGGCGAAATGGTCACAGTGGGTAAACCGCTGATGACTGGCTTTGATCCCTCGCAGATGCGGGTGATAGTCAATGTGCCACAAGACAAGCTGAAGGACATAGGCGCGCGTCCCGATGTCGCGATCGAATTTCCCTCGATAAAACTCAGGGTGCAAGCCGCTTCGGTCACGGTACAACCGGTTGCCGATGCGCGCACCCATACCACGCGGGTGCGCATAGACCTGCCTGTCAGGGAGCGGGGCGTGTATCCGGGGATGTATGTGCGCGCGCACTTTGTGGTGGGAAAATCTAAAAAGATGCTTATCCCCGGCAGTGCTGTCTTACACCGCAGCGAGGTCATCGCGGTCTATGTGGTGGGTGACAAGGGCAAGGTGATATTGCGCCAGATTCGCTTGGGCGAGGCAGTCGGACAGAACGAGATCGAAGTGCTGGCCGGACTGAATGCCGGTGAGCAGGTCGCGCTGGATCCGGTCAAGGCTGGCATGGCGCAATCAAGCAAGTAGGGTGATTCATTCAGCATTGATGTAGCAACCAATCAAGGAGAGATAAAAATGGCACACATCGTTATTATCGGAGCAGGAATCGGCGGACTACCAATGGCTTATGAAATGCGCGCAGCCGCACGGTCGGAAGACCGGGTCACGGTTATCTCGAACAACAAGCGCTTTCATTTCGTGCCCTCCAACCCCTGGGTTGCCGTGAACTGGCGCAAGCGCGAGCAGATTGAAATGGAGCTTGCGCCCGTGTTGCAACGCAAGAAAATCGACTTTATTCCGGTAGGCGCCAAGCGTGTGCATCCGGACAAAAATCAGCTTGAGCTGGATGACGGTCAAATCGTAGCCTACGATTTTCTGGTCATCGCTACCGGCCCCAAGCTGGCTTTTGAAGAAGTCGAGGGGATGGGACCGCAAGGCCATACCCACTCTGTTTGTCATGTTGATCATGCAGTCGAGGCGGAAAAAGCATGGCAGGAATTCGTCAAGAATCCCGGCCCGGTCGTGGTTGGTGCGGTGCAGATGGCTTCCTGCTTCGGCCCGGCCTACGAGTACGCGGCGATCATGGATACCGACCTGCGCCGCCGCAAGATACGCGACAAGGTGCCGATGACTTTTGTTACCGCCGAACCATACATCGGCCATCTGGGGCTGGGCGGGGTGGGCGACTCCAAGGGTTTGCTGGAATCGATTTTTCGCGAGCGTCACATCAAATGGATATGCAATGCCAAGACCACCAAGGTCGAGGCCGGCAAGATGTATGTCACCGAACATGACGATATGGGCAACGTGAAAAAAGAGCATGTGCTGCCGTTCAAATATTCCATGATGCTGCCCGCCTTCAAGGGGATAGATGCGGTATTCGGCATCGAAGGTCTGACCAATCCGCGCGGCTTTATTCTGATTGACGCGCATCAGCGCAATCCAAAGTTCAAGAACATCTATGCGGTGGGCGTATGCGTCGCGATTCCGCCGGTCGAAGTGACGCCGGTTCCAACCGGAGCACCCAAGACCGGCTATATGATCGAATCCATGGTCACTGCAGTGGCGCACAATATCCGCGCCGAGCTGGACGGCAAGGAGCCGCATGAGCAAGCGACGTGGAATGCCATGTGCCTGGCTGATTTCGGCGACACTGGCGCGGTTTTCGTGGCGCTGCCGCAAATCCCGCCGCGCAACGTCAACTGGTTTTCCGAAGGCAAGTGGGTGCATCTGGCCAAGATTGCCTTCGAAAAATATTTCATG
>JANONV010000062.1:0-4158 GCA_031421015.1 Gallionella sp.
ACCCGCCTTGACGAACTGCAAGACTGAGGCGATCGAACTGCTTTACCAATGGTATCTGGACGGTTATATTTCCCCATCCAAACGGGCATGGCGATAATGCCGCCCATAATAAAGCTCGCCGCCCGTTTCCCCCACCCCAACCCTCCCCCGGAGGGAGAGGGGACAAACGAATCGCTGCGCGACTTTCACGTTAAGCCCGGGAGAAAATCATGAGCGGCAGCGAATTGCAACACACCCATCTCGATGGTATTGCGGACTACAGCGCTGCGCTCGACACACTGTGCAAGCTGGCGCAGCGCAACCTGTACCTGTTCGAGAAGGATTACGATGGCATGGGGTTCAACACCGAGGCGCGTTACCAAACGCTGCGCAATTTTTTACTCGCCAGCCCCGCCCATCGCTTGTTCGTGCTGGCCCATGACGTTCGCCATTTGTCCGCGTTCTGTCCGCGCATGATGATGTTGCTGCGCCAATTCGGCACCGGCATGTTCATCCATCAGACACCCAAAAACCTGCAACATATCACCGAGCCGTTTTCCGTCGCGGACGAGTCGCATTATGTGCGCCGCTTCCACTTCGACGATCCGCGCGGCGTCCTGGCACAGCACGATCCGGAAAAAGCGCGCGCGCTGAAATCGCATTTTTTGGAAATGTGGGCGTCTTCCCACCCGGCCGTTTCCACTACCAGGCTGGGGTTATAAAAAAGCCGCAAACCTTGGATTTCCCACGTTTAGCTGATAGAATGCGCCGCTCTGTGATTTGAGTGCATTCCCGCTATTGATTCTGGACGCATTTAAAGCCAGGCGACTCTTCCGCTTTTTAACTTGAAACCCCATAAGGAACACTAAATGAAATACTCCGCTCTTGTTGCCGCACTGTTGGCTTTGGCTTTGACCGCTTGCGGCGAAAAGACTGCTGAAACTTCGACTGCCCCTGTCGTTGCACCGGTTGTCGCTCCTGTCGTTGCACCGGCTGCCGCTGCTGCCGTAACCGAAGCTTCCGCTTCTGCTCCTGCCGCAATCGAAACTGCCGCTCCTGCTGCCGCTGACGCGATGAAGAAGTAAACCAACCGTTCTTCAAGCAATAAAAAAGCCGACGCAAGTCGGCTTTTTTATTTCCGTCGTGCCGAACTTCAGGCGATTTCCCGCCAGGCGAAACCCTCCTCCTGCGTCGCCACCCCCACCCAATTTTCCTCGCAATCAATCGCGCCGCACAAAGCCCGCACGGCAAGCTCCGGCGTGTTGTTGTTGCGGCTGAGATGCGCGGCGATCAAATGTTGCAGCTTGCTCACATCCAGCCGGGCTAAAATATCCGCCGACTCCTGGTTATTCAGGTGCCCGAAACGGCCACCCACACGCTGTTTCAGGCTGGGCGGATAGTCGCTGTTCATCAGCATGTCCAGGTCGTGATTGCATTCCAATACCAGCGCGTCGCAACCGCTGAGCATCTGTTCGATGTGCGCGGTGCCGCAGCCGGTGTCGGTCAACACACCCAGCCGCCGCGCGCCGTCGCCGAAAACGAACTGCACTGGCTCGGCTGCATCGTGCGGGACGGGGTAGGGAACGATTTCGATATCGCCGATTGTGAATGCCAGTTGGGGATCGATTTCATGGATGTTGGCAATATCGGCAAAGGCTTTAGGCTGGCTGCGCAACGTGCCGTGAGTGAGCCAGACCGGCAGATTGAATTTGCGCGCCAGCCGCGCCACGCCGCCGATGTGATCGCCGTGCTCATGCGTGACGACGATACCGCCCAACTGTTCGGGGGACACGCCGAGCCTCGCCAACCGCGAGACGGTGTCCTGCAATCCAAAACCGCAGTCCATCAGCACCCGCGTCTGGCCGGCTGCAACCAGCAGCGCGTTGCCATCGCTGCCGCTACCGAGCGAAGCAAAGCGCATGATCATTTTCAGGATTATTGATTGATTTCCCCCGTGGCTATTGATTAACCCAAACAGTCCATCAGCCAAAATTTCGTCATTCCGGCGAAGGCCGGAATGACGGGCTAATGGATTATCTGGGATTAATGTTCTTGTAAATCGTCTCGATCATCTGTCTGGTCACATTGCTGCTCGCGCCGTCCTGATCGGTGACGGACATGACACTCGCCGCACCGCCATCCTTGACGTACACGCGATACAATTTTTTGGCGTCCTCAGCGGCCTTCCAGAATTTCAATTTATCCCACCAGCCCCTCTCGATCTTGACCGGGCGCAAGTAGTAGATACCCTTGTCTCTATCCTTGTCCTCCACCGCCAAACCCGAACTCTCTATAGCCAGCCCGACTTTGCGCCAGGCCCTGTCGAACGGATCGTTCATTACGATGATGACGCTGCCATCGGAAATCTCGCGCAAGCTGGCCGTCCCGACCGGCTCGGTGGTAGCGACTATCGCCGTGCCGGACGCTGCAACCGCGCTCGCCGCCACCGCGATGGCCGCTTGTGCTTCGCTGGCGCCAAAACGCACCATCAACCGCTGCAGCATGATCGCTTCCAACTCAGGATCGTTAGCGCGAGTTTGCCACTTGGAAATAGTCATGTCGGGGGAGTACATCTGGATCAGGCCGCGATGGGTGATATACACCTCGGTACTCGCGCCATCCTGGCTGCGCTCCAGTCGCGTGAGATACTGGTCGCGCTCGCCGGACGAATAGGCTTTGTCGAACACCTTGCCGATCACGTTTCGGATTGCGCTCTGTGGAATCCTGGCGCGATTTTCCGCCCAATCGGTTTCCATCACGCCCGCCGCATGGTCTTCGCTATTGATGGCCAGGCCGATTCCCAGCCAGAACGCTTTGACCGCAGACCAGACATTTTCCGCCGTGTCGCTGACCGCCAGCCAACGCTGCGTGCCGTTGCGTTCCAGACGCACGCCCTGAATTTCCGGCAACACCGCGCTGGCGACATTGCCCTGAGCAGCGCCGCCCTTGCTGTAATCGGAATAAGAGGTGACGGCTTCGCCCTGCGGCGCAAGGTAGCGTTCCTCGCCGCCGGGCACGGTCAGGTCAGGCGGGACTTCCAGAGTCGGCGCCTGCTTCGCTGCGGCGCCGTAATCGATACGCTTGTCGCCCGATCCAGGCGTGCCGCAACTTGCCAACAAAACCAGCACCGCGCCGGAAATCCCGATCTGTAAAACTTTCATTGATTCCCTCTCCAGCTATACAACTTCGTTAGTCATGTAGGTTGGGTTAGCGGCTTTATCGCGTAACCCAACAAACCCAATCTTCAACTGGCTTTCTGTTGGGTTACGGCGCAAAAACCGCGCCTAACCCAACCTACTCATCTGCTCCGACAATATTACTAATGTGTGAGCACACCGGGCTAACGTGTGAGCACACCGGCCTGACGCATCGCCGCCTCGACCGCCGCGTGTGCGGATTGCGACAGGGGTGTGAGCGGCAGGCGCAGCGCGTTTTTCATTTTGCCCATGCGCGCCACCGCCCATTTCACCGGGATCGGGTTGGCTTCGACGAACAGACTGGAATGCAGACCGAGCAAACGAAAATTGATTTCACGCGCCCTGGCAATTTCGCCGTTCAATGCGGCGACGCACATCTCGTGCATCAGCCTGGGCGCGACGTTAGCCGTCACGGAAATAGCGCCGTGCGCGCCGAGCAGCAGCAACGCCAGCGTGCTGGCGTCGTCGCCGCTATACACCGCAAAGTCCCCGTGAGCGCGCTTCAATAAAGCCGCGCGCTGCAACAACTCGCTGCCGCGCTCCATATCGCCGGTCGCGTCCTTGATGCCGACGATATTGGGAATCTGCGCCAGCCGCAATGTCGTGTCGTTGCCCATATCGGCAACGGTGCGCCCCGGCACGTTGTACAAAATGTGCGGCATGTCCACCGCTTCGGCGATGGCCTTGAAGTGCAGGTACAACCCTTGCTGGGTCGGCTTGTTGTAATAAGGGACGACCGTCAGCGAAGCGTCCGCGCCGGCTTTTTTCGAGAACGACGCCAGCTCGATGGCTTCCCTGGTCGAATTTGCGCCGGTTCCGGCGATGATCGGGATGCGCTTGGCGGCGTGCTTCACCGCCTCGGCGATCAACAACTCGTGCTCTTCCACATCCACGGTGGGCGATTCTCCGGTCGTGCCGACCACCACGATGCCATCCGTGCCCTGTGCAATGTGAAAATCGATCAACGCGCGGAACGCCGCCA
>JANONV010000063.1:0-3043 GCA_031421015.1 Gallionella sp.
TGCAGCGCCGCTGACTTCGCCTTCGGCCAGATCCATGCCAACTAGGCACGCTGGAACAATGCAAGCACCGGGATGCACGTACACACCAAGATCATTCATTTCGAACGACTGCGCCAGCGTACCGTGGGCAAAGGCTGCGGCGCTTGCGCTGGTGCGCTGGGTGCTGCCGATGAGGCGACAGTTGCCTTGGCCCATACCTGTCACGAGATCGGCAATTTTGCGCGCTGGCTCTACCGTTCGCCCGAATCCAATGCAACCGAAATTATCGAGAAGGCGCTGTGTGGCATCCTTTGTGACGCTTTCCGGAATCCTGCCTGGATCGCTGCGCAGCGAGCAGACAAACTCAGCAAGCTGTTCTGCAATCCCATCCATTTTTGTGTTGTCCACTTTGTCTGCGTCCTTGTTTGTTAATGTCAATATGATTTCTGACAAATCAGCCCTTTGGGCCCACCGGTACAGGCGGCATGCCAATGGCATTGCACCCGGCTAACGCACTCATTTCGTCTTTTGAGTAGCCCAGCTCCGCCAGGATGTCGGCGGTGTCGGCGCCAAGCACTGGCGCCTCGCTACGAAGCGGCATGTCAAAACCGCTTGCACGAAACGGCAATTTCGGTAACTGCCCAGTTTTGCCGTTTGGAAAGGGTGTCTCCACCAGTTGAGCGGAAGCCATCAGGTGCGCTTCGGAGCCAAGCTGGTCGGGGCGGCGAATCGGAGCGAAGGGAATATTTTCTGCCTTGAGCAGGGCCATTGCCTCGTCTCGCGTGTAGCGGACTAAAACTGCGCCGATGATCGCATTGAGCTCAGTCCGGTTGGCGAGGCGGCCTGCGGCGTCTGCAAATCGGGGATGCTCCAGCAGGTCGTCGGGACCGAAAGCCTTGCAGAATCTGACCCAGTGCGCGTCTGACATGATGCCCACGAACAAGCGGTGGCCGTCGCGGGTATCGAAAAGCTGGTACACACTAAATCCCATGCGCGTACCCTGCTGCATGGTCGCCAGCGGCACCGACTCCTGGTCACTGAACTGCGCCGTTGCCATCCACTGGGCAACGTAATAGACCGATGTCTCATACAGGCCCGCGACGATGTGTTGGCCCTGTCCGGTGGTATCGCGCTGGCGCAACGCCGCCAGCACCGCAATGATTCCGTAAGCGGCGGCACCGATATCGATGATCGAGGCACCTGCGCGCATTGGCTTTTGCTCGGTGCCCGTCATGAACGCGAGGCCACCGGCCATCTGCGCAAGTTCGTCGAGCATCGGTTGGGATTCGGAAGGCCCGGGGAGAAAGCCCTTGATGGACAGCCAGACCAGCCCAGGGTTGGTCTGCGAAACGACCTTGTACCCGAGCCCAAGACGATCCACTGCACCATGAGAATAATTGTCGATGATCACATCCGCACCGGCTGCCATCTTCAAAAAGATACTGGCACCCTCACCTTTGAGATCGAGCGCCACGCTACGCTTGTTACGGTTCAGAAAATGAAACATGGCGGCCATGGCCCCAGGCATCTGGCGCACCTGATCGCCGCCGTCAACGGATTCGACCTTGATGACGTCAGCGCCCATATCAGCCAGTATCTGGCCAGCGGCTGGCCCTGCCACGATGTGCCCGAGCTCCAATACCTTCATCCCCGCCAGGGGCAGCGCTGCGCTATTGGTCATGGGTGCGATCCGCGCAGACAGCATTGCTGACGGGTCTGGCAAGCAACTCCAGCAGAACACGATTGAACACGTCGGCTTTTTCATACTGCAGCCAGTGCCCAGCGCCTTCGAGGATGACCCTGTCGCGCAAGCCAAGCATGCTTGAGACACGCATTAGTTCGTCGAACTGGTTTCGGTAAAGCATGTCCTGCCGCGCCCATATGCCAAAAACCGGGCAGCGCCATTCGAGGCACAGCCGCAGGAGTATATCGGTCAAGACCAGCTTGCGATTTTTCACGCGTTCGCGGGAAGCACTTGCGCTTTGCACTGCAATAGCCATCTCGTCGATGACGCCCGTATCTGCAAGCATCAGCGCATTCAGGTTGGCGCGAAAAATTGCCTTGCGTTCGGCCGGATCAGTCACGCCGCGCATCGATCGCAGTACTGGGTTCTCGCTGAACAGTCCCATGGCAGCCACGCTGACCAACACCAGACGCCTGAGGTTGTCAGGGCGCTCAGCGGCGATCAGGGCGGCGATCAGGCCACCGAAAGAAAATCCCACCAAATCAAATTCTTCGCCATGCAGTATTTCGCGAAGACCCGACAGCAAATAGGGGAAAAGCGTATCAGCATCCAGATGCTCGCCGGGCAGATCGGACTCCCCAAAACCGGGGATATCTGGTGCCCATACCGTATGCGATTCAGCCAGTACTTCCACGTTTTTGATCCAGTGCATCCAGCTACCAGCGCCGCCGTGAACAAGCACAAGGTTGGGGCCGGTCCCCCAACGCCGCCAAACCATCTTTGCCATCGGGCCACAGGCAGTCTGAATTTTGGTGGACCTGCTGGCAATACGCTCAATCTCAGCAAGCGCATCCTGTGAATTCTGGAGAAAGGCTACAGTCATTTTCAGGCTTCTACAAGAAAGGCTGATTCAAATGCTGAGTCCAGTCGAACCACGCCAGGACGGTCTAGGAGAACACGTGCCACGCGCGCCCGGTGCTCATAAGTTGTTCCGCAGCGCAAACTCCAGGAAGCCACTCGGCGAAACCACAAATTAATATCGCAGTCGGCAATAAACCCCAGCCCACCGAACATCTGTTGCGCAGAGCGACAGACAGCCAGGCATTTTTCACTCGAAAAGGCTTTGGCTTGCGACACTTCGACATCTGCGGTCATGTCTTTGCTTAAACGCCAGATTGCTTCGCGCGCCAAGAGTTGCGAGCCATCGACCGCGTTTAGCATGTCGGCTGCCATATGCTGAATAGCCTGAAAAGCACCGATGGGCTGGCCAAAAGCTTCTCGGTGGTTGACATAATCCACCGCCAATTCCATCGCCTGCCGTGCCGCGCCCTGCATTTGAGAAACGAGCAGGACAGCCGCGTAATTCATCAGATCGTTCAC
>JANONV010000064.1:0-1725 GCA_031421015.1 Gallionella sp.
TCGCTCATGGCTCTCCGCTGGCTGTTGCTATGTTTAAATGGGCGCGCAGTATAACAAAATCCCTGCTTTGTTGACTTAATGAGTCCCCTTTGAATGATTGCTTGGTTTGATCTATTAGCGCGCCTACCCTTGCCGATATTACACCGGCTTGGCGCAGTGCTCGGCTGGGCGACCTATCTGCTTTCCGATAAATATGCCCGCCGTCTGCGGGAAAACTTGCAGCTTGCCGGACTGGAGCGCTCGGAACCCGAGTTGCGCAATGTGCTGCACGCCAACATTCGCGAGGCGGGCAAGGGCGTAATGGAGCTGCCTTGGGTGTGGCGGCGTCCGCTAGGGGAGATAGTCGCCAGCGTCCAACAGTGCCACGGCTGGGCGCATTTTGAAGCGGCGCATGCGCAGGGTAAAGGCGTCATTGTATTGACGCCGCATCTCGGCTGTTTCGAGGTTATCGGCCTATACCTTGCCGCGCGTTTGCCGATAACCTGCATGTACCGTCCGCCGCGCTGGAAGTTTTTGGATACCCTGATGCACCAAGGCCGCGAGCGCGGCCAGATGAAATTGGCACCGACCGACCTGGGCGGCGTACGCCAGTTGCTCAAGACGCTCAAGCGCGGCGAGACCATCGGTGTGCTGCCGGATCAAGTACCCGGCAACGGCGAGGGCGAGTGGGTGACGTTCTTTGGGCGCCCTGCGTACACCATGACGCTGATCGGGCGTATGCTGGAAGCGAGCGGCGCTGCGGTGGTGGTGAGCTACGTCGAGCGATTGCCGCAAGGCGCGGGTTATGCGCTGCACTTCACGCCCTTGACCTTGGCGGTGGGATCATCCATGCCGAGACAAATCAACGCGGCGCTGGAAGCGGTGGTGCGCTCCTGTCCCGAGCAGTATCTGTGGAGTTATAACCGTTACAAAGTCCCTCGCGGCGCGCTGCCGCCGGACTTGGGCCAGGAGCAGTGATGCTGGCACGCCTCGGCGTTTTCATTTTCTGGCTGATCCATTTTTTGCCGTTCCGCGCCATTGTGGCGATAGGTGACGGTGTCGGGTTTATGCTGTACTTTATGGCTGTCGAGCGCCGCCGGATAGGCAACATCAATCTCAAGCTGTGTTTTCCCAAGATTGGCGATGCGGCGCGCAAAAAACTGCTGCGCGATCACTTCAAGATGTTCGCGCGCGGGCTGTTTGAGCGCAGCATCCTGTGGTGGTCTAGTGGCAAGCGCATACTCAGCTTGATCCGTGTCGAGGGCATCGAACATTTCGAGGCGATCAAGGGCCGACCCGCCATCCTGCTTACGCCGCATTTCGTCGGCATGGACGCCGGCGGCCAGTGGGTCGCGCAGCATACCGACACGGTGTGCATGTATGCGAACCAGAAGAGCCGCTACCTGACCGAACTGCTGTTGAACAAGCGCGCACGCTTCCGCAACCAGCGCCTCTATTCGCGCCAGCAGGGGCTGCGTCCCATTCTCAAGGGGATGCGTGCAGGCATGCCATTCATCTATCCGCCGGATCAGGATCAGGGCGTCAAGGACGGCGCGTTCATTCCCTTCTTCGGTGTGCCCGCCGCGACCATGTTCTCGGTGTCGCGCATCGCACAGATGACCGGCGCGAAAGTCGTGCCTTGCATCACGCGTTTGCTACCCGGCGCGGCGGGCTATGTGCTGACCTTTTATCCTGCGTGGGAGAACTATCCGAGCGGGGACGACCTTGCCGATGCGCGCCGCATGA
>JANONV010000065.1:0-4842 GCA_031421015.1 Gallionella sp.
GATCGGCGTGCTGGCGACGGTGAAATGCGCGCAGGTGCAGGTGGTTCGCCATCCGCGTGTGGCGATCCTGTCCACCGGCAACGAGCTGGAAGACATGGACGAACCGGTCGATCCGAACAAGATACCCAACTCCAACAGCTACGCGCTGATGGCGCAGGTACAAGCGCTGGGCATAGAGCCGGCATTGCTCGGCATCGCGCGCGATGATCCCGCCGAGCTGGCGGAGTATTTGCAGCGCGGACTGAAATTCGATGTGCTGCTGGTCTCGGGCGGCACCTCGGTCGGCGTGCATGATTACGTCCGTCCAACCATCGAGGCGCTCGGCGTGCAAATGAAGTTCTGGCGCGTGGCGATGAAGCCGGGGCATCCGGTCGCGTTCGGCACAACTAGTAAAACAGCGGTATTTGGACTGCCGGGCAATCCGGTCTCGAGCATGGTCTGCTTCGAGCAGTTTGTCGCACCGGCATTACGCCGCATGATGGGACATGCGCGCTTGTATCGCCGCACCATCGCGGCGCGACTGGCGCATAACGTGAAGCATCAGCCCGGGCGCACCGAATTCATCAGGGTTGTATTGAGCCGTGATAAAGATGGTTATGCGGCGACTCCCACCGGCGCGCAGGGCAGCGGGATGTTGTTGTCGATGGCCAGGGCGGACGGGCTAATGGTCGTGCCCGCTGGCTGCACCGGAATGGCGGCAGGCGAACAGGTGACGGTGCAATTGCTGGACGGCACAGTGTTTCAGGATGATGTTGGTTTTTTGTAGGTTGGGTTAGGCGTAGCCGTAACCGTAACCCAACAAGCTATGGGCCACCTCTAAAAATTCAAAATCCTAAGCTAGGCAAGGCGCGAAAAATTTTTTAGCGCGCCGCATATGTTTGACCCTTCGACTGGGCTCAGGACAGGAATGTAAGCGTTAAAAATTTTTGAGCAACGCAGCATAGCGACGGAGTTTGGATTTTTAGAGGCGGCCTATGGGTAAAATGGCAAAGTCTGTCGGGTTACGCCGCTACGCGTCTAACCCGACCTACGCCTACGCCAGGCATTAATGTTGTTTCTATTGCGAATTGGAATAACCATGAGCATTGCACGCATCGGCATTCTGACGATTTCCGACCGCGCCAGTCGCGGCGAATATGAAGACAAAGGCGGCCCCGCCATCCATGCGTGGTTCACGCGCGTGTTGACCTCGCCCTGGCAGGCGGTGGCAAAAATAATTCCCGATGAGCAGCCGCAGATCGAAGCGGCGTTGCGCGAGTTGAGCGATGTGGAAGGCTGCTGCTTGATCGTCACCACCGGCGGCACCGGCCCGGCGTTGCGTGACGTCACGCCGGAAGCCACCGAGGCGGTATGCAGCAAGATGATGCCGGGTTTCGGCGAGCTGATGCGCAGCGCCTCGCTGAAGTTCGTGGCGACTGCGATATTGTCAAGGCAAACCGCCGGGATACGCGGCAAGAGCCTGATCGTCAATCTGCCCGGCAAGCCTTCCGCGATCGACGACTGCCTGAATGCGGTGTTCCCGGCCATCCCGTATTGCATTGACCTGATAACAGGTGCGTATCTGGAATCTGATCCGGAGCAATGCAAGGCCTTTCGTCCGGCACATGCCAAACCGAAATAAATGCCAGCGCTTGGCGTAGAACGGCGACGGCAATACCTTGAATTGGATTGACGATGAGCATAAATTGGGCTACATTGTGGCTCAATTTACAGCGGGGGGTGTTAAAGATGGCTTCCAATACTGTTGTCCGTGCACGCATAGACGAGCACATCAAAGAAGAGGCTACCGTCGTTCTGGCGGCGATGGGGCTGACTGTTTCCGATGCTTTCCGCATCATGCTGACCCGTGTGGCACGAGAAAAAGCGCTCCCATTCGAACCGCTGGTTCCTAACGAAGCGACCATCAAAGCGATGAAGGATGCGCGCCGTGGCGTCAACATGAAATCGTTTAAGAACGTGGACGACCTGATGGCTGATCTGAATGCGGACGATTGACCGGACAAATCAGTTCAAACGGGACTACAAGCGTGAATTGAAAGGCCAGCACCGCGCGACGTTGGAAGACGAACTTGCCAAGGCATTGAAAGCGCTTGTGAGTGAAGTGCCGCTGGCCGAGCGATACTACGACCACGCATTAACCGGCGACTGGAAAAACTTCCGCGACTGCCACATCAAACCCGACCTCGTGCTGATTTATCAGAAGCCCAATGACAAGATTTTGCAGTTGGTGCGCATCGGGTCACACAGCGAACTTGGATTATAGCGGGAACGAACGGCCACAAATGCTGGCGCACTTTGAGCACGGAGCCGGAAAATGAGCAAAATATACATAGCGACATAAGTCTACTGCGCGAATTTGATGCGGGCCGGTGCGGTGCTCGGAATCCTCATGTACTGACCTGTACACTCCGGTTCCTGCGCTCCGTCCCGACCCACCTCAAATCCGCTCGCTACGACTTCTGTCGCTATGTATAGAACAGGTCAGCACCAACGTCTACGCCGATTTGGGACTGGAGAATGCGGAGGAAATGCTGGTCAAGGCACAACTGGCCACCAAGATCGGCGAGATCATCAAACGGCGCAAACTCACCCAGGTGCAAGCCGCAGAATTGCTGGGCATGACCCAACCCAAACTTTCCAATTTGCTGCGCGGACAGTTTCGCGGAATTTCAGAATCCAAAATGCTGGAATGTCTGACTCGCCTGGGACGCAATGTCGAGATAGTTGTAAAAGCGACCGGACGGTCACAATCGACGGGGCATGTGTCGGTTATATTCGCGTGACAGATGGAGTTTAATAATCAAAATAATTCGACTCCGGTACATTTAATTTCTGGCAATGGAGATATTAATTGACGAAATTTACTGAAATTCAAAGTAAAGTTTGCCAAGATACGATTCATCGCATGAAGCAGGCTAAGCAACAAAATAACGAAGCTGCCTTTAATAAAGAGAACATGGTTTATGTATGCAGCAAATGCAACCTAAGAAAAAGTGGCATGACCTTGCGAGAATTTATTGAAAAAGCTGGCTTAAAAAGAACCTTTGTTGAAACCAACCTTAAGAAGCTTGGCAAAACATTTTGAGACCAGATGCATTTGAAATTTGCAGAGGCACTGAATCAGATTTTAATCAAAATGAAGATCATCGTAGAAACCTTCCGAAACCCCGGAGAGCCTTCTTCTAGCAAGGTGCGGGTACGTCCTATGGCTGGGCAATTTAAGGAGACTTATCGCGTCTGGTGTTCACAAATTATGAGAAGATCCTAGCCAGTAGGCGCGTTGTTTCGTGTGTGTGTTACGCGAGTAGACCAGCCCGACGGTGAGTCGTATCTGCGTATCGGACTTCATGACTGGTGGGAACCCGTCAGCCGCGATAAAGCGGAGACGTTCATCCGCGAGCAATACAGAATTATAATGGGGTCATCCGTTGTTGGAATAAGTGAATGACTGCAATGGTAAGTACTGATATTCAATCAAAAATTAACATCAACCACCTCTTACGGAACCCAAATCAAGATGCGCGCTGTTAGCCAGTTTGCAGTGAGGGCACTTATCTTCGTTTGCCTGTTTGTCGCAGAACACGCAAACAAAACCGGAATTAATTTACTTAGTGCTTCTCATGCCACTTGAAACCCTTCTTCTGTTAACCGCAGGAGTCTTTGTCATCGCAGTTCTGTATTCTTCCGTCGGCCATGCAGGCGCTTCCGGTTACATCGCCGTGATGTCGCTGCTTTCATTGGCGCCGGTTATCATCAAGCCAACGGCACTGGCACTGAATATTTTAGTGGCATCAATCGCCACTTGGCAGTTCTTCAAGGCTGGGCATTTTTCGTGGCGATTGTTCTGGCCTTTTGCAATTCTAGCTGTGCCGTTCGCGTTTCTCGGCGGATACATTAATCTGCCAACCCACACTTTTAAAGTCATTCTCGGCTTTGTCTTACTGTATTCGGCGGCGAGTCTTCTGTTTACTGCGCAGCGCGACAAACAAGTTTCAGAACCGCCACGCTTACCAGCCATAGGGGTGGGTGCGGGCATCGGTTTGCTTTCTGGTCTTACCGGTACGGGTGGCGGGATATTCCTCACGCCGCTGCTGTTGTTCATGGGCTGGGCCGAAGCAAAGTCGGCTGCCGCTGTTTCTGCTTTGTTCATTCTGGTCAACTCCGTAGCCGGGCTGATGGGCTATCTCTCCAATGCAAACACTTTGCCGTCGTTAATCGCCCCGCTTTTTGTTGCCGCCGCATTGGGCGGCGTCGTCGGGTCTTATCTAGGTAGTCGCCGCTTTGAGTCTGCAGTCATCAAACGTTTCCTGGCGGTGGTCTTGTTCATCGCTGGAGCTAAGCTCATATTTATGTGATCTGTATCCTATTCCTTACCACGATGAAGCTGGTGTTCATCTGCTCGTTGGGCCGCTGCATCGGGTCGAACAGGGATTGCGCACTACCGCGATTCAGATTACCGGTCGGCTCGTCAGCCTACACACAGGCTGGCTCCGTCACCAGAGCGCGCGCCACAATGACACGCCGGCATTCTCCGCCGGACAGTTCCGAGGACCGGATCGCATAAATCTGTGACTAGCTTGCGATCAGCTCGGGCTTGCAGTAGGAATGGAAGTGTTCGCACAGGTGAGAAGCGTGGCGCTGCTTGCTTCATTTGCGATTAATGCCGACCCGGTCCGGGCAGGCGTGTAGCGGTGTCCAGTCGTGTGGGTTCCTTGTCGGATTAATAAAATCGGTTTGAATGAAGGGTAGGGTGGGCGCAGCCCACGCGGTTGTTGTATTACAACAGTGCGTGGGCTTCGCCCACCCAACGCCAGCTCAAACGGAAATCGAAATAATTACAGC
>JANONV010000066.1:0-2156 GCA_031421015.1 Gallionella sp.
TTGAAGCCGGTCGCCAGCTTGCCGAAACCGTGCCACTTGTCGTCGGTATGCAATATCCAGTCTTCGCGCGAACCGATGCCTTCCTCGGCGAGGCTGTCCGGCCCCCACACCTTGAACCACCAGTCCTTGCCGAACTCGTCGTCCACCTTGCGCATCGCGCGGCGGAAATCCAGCGCTTCGGCGATCGACTCTTCCACCAGCGCGGTGCCGCCGGGCGGCTCCATCATCGCCGCAGCCACGTCGCACGACGCGATGATCGCGTACTGCGGGCTGGTGGAAGTGTGCATCAAATAAGCTTCGTTAAAAATATGCCGGTTCAGTTTGTGGCTCTCCGGCTCTCTGACCAGAATCTGCGAGGCTTGCGACAAGCCCGCCAATAATTTATGCGTGGACTGCGTGGCGAAGATCATCGACTCTTTGGCGCGCGGACGATATTTGCCGATGGCGTGCATGTCTTTGTAGAATTCATGGAAAGCCGCGTGCGGCAACCACGCTTCATCGAAGTGCAGCGTATCGATGCGCCCGTCCAGCATCTCCTTCAGCATTTCCACGTTGTACACGATGCCGTCGTAGGTGCTCTGGGTGATGGTCAGAATGCGCGGCTTCTTGGTCTTTTCCTTGATGAACGGATTGGCGTCGATCTTGCGCTGGATATTTTTTAGCTCGAATTCGGATTTCGGAATCGGCCCGATGATGCCGTAGTGATTGCGCGTCGGCGTGAGGAACACCGGCACCGCGCCGGTCATGATGATCGCGTGCAGGATGGATTTATGGCAGTTGCGGTCCACCACCACGATGTCATCCGGCGCAACCGTCGAGTGCCACACGATCTTGTTGGAAGTGGAGGTGCCGTTGGTGACGAAGAACAGATGATCGGCATTGAAGATGCGCGCCGCGTTGCGTTCCGAGGCCGCCACCGGCCCGGTATGGTCGAGCAATTGGCCGAGTTCGTCCACCGCATTGCACACGTCGGCGCGCAGCATGTTCTCGCCGAAAAACTGGTGGAACATCTGCCCGACCGGCGATTTCAAAAACGCCACGCCGCCCGAGTGCCCCGGACAGTGCCACGAGTAGGAGCCATCCTGCGCGTAATGCAACAGCGCGCGGAAGAACGGCGGCGCCAGCGAATCCAGATAGGATTTGGCCTCGCGGATAATGTGGCGCGCCACGAATTCCGGCGTGTCCTCGTGCATGTGGATGAAGCCGTGCAGCTCGCGCAGCACGTCGTTCGGGATATGACGCGAAGTGCGCGTCTCGCCGTACAGGTAAATCGGGATGTCGGCGTTCTTGAAGCGGATCTCCTGCACGAATGCGCGCAGACTCTTCAGCGCGACCTCGGTTTCCTCCGCGCTGCCCGCACCGAATTCCTCGTCGTCAATGGACAGCAAAAACGCCGAAGCGCGGCTCTGCTGCTGCGCGAACGAAGTCAAGTCGCCATAGCTGGTCACGCCGAGGATTTCCATCCCCTCTTTCTCAATGGCCTCAGCCAAGGCGCGTATGCCCAGGCCGCTGGCATTCTCGGAACGGAAGTCTTCGTCAATAATGATGATAGGAAAACGGAATTTCATTGTTTGCTCCCAGTGGAGATAACGAATCGGGTTGGGGTTACGAATTGGCGCGGATTGTCGCAGATTTCAGGGGTAGTGTAAGGAGGATTTTTGACGCTATCCCGCAGTATGTTAAGTTATTCCAGTTCTATTTCGAAGGTCAAACAAGGCGGCAACGAGCGAACGACGCAGACAGTGCTACTAGCACGGCCAGGAGTGAGCGAGGAAGCCAACGCAGTTTCACCGATGAAATAGAATTGGAATTACATCTTGGGCAAGGTCACGCCGACCTGCCCCTGATACTTGCCGCCGCGATCCTTGTACGAGGTTTCGCAAACTTCGTCCGACTCGAAGAACAGCACTTGCGCCACGCCTTCATTGGCATAGATCTTGGCGGGCAGCGGGGTGGTGTTGGAAAACTCCAGCGTGACATAGCCTTCCCACTCCGGCTCGAACGGCGTGACGTTGACGATGATGCCGCAGCGCGCGTAGGTGGACTTGCCCAGGCAGATGGTCAGCACATTGCGCGGGATGCGAAAGTATTCCACGGTGCGCGCCAGCGCAAACGAGTTGGGCGGGATGATGCAGTAATCGGCGTTCACCTCGACG
>JANONV010000067.1:0-2843 GCA_031421015.1 Gallionella sp.
CGGAGCGACCGCAGGCCAACATGAGTAACAGAAACAGCAAATTTGCGAATTGATTTTTCATTTTCTACCCGTTAACAAAATTTACAAATCCAGCAACACCCGCCCCGGAAACTCCAACGCCTCCTTGATGGTAGAAAGAAACTGCACTGCTTCGCGCCCGTCAATAATGCGGTGGTCATAAGACACCGCCAGATAATTCATCGGGCGGATCACCACTTGCCCGTTCTCCGCTACCGGTCTGTCTTTGGTCGCATGGATGCCGAGTATCGCGGCTTGCGGCGGGTTGATGATGGGGGTGGAGAGCATGGAGCCGAACACGCCGCCGTTGGAGATGGTGAAGGTGCCGCCGGTGAGTTCTTCCATGGTGAGCTTGCCGGTCTTGGCGCGCGCGCCGAAATCGGCGATTTGTTTTTCGATGTCGGCGAAGGAGAGTTTATCGGCATCGCGGATGATGGGCACGACCAGGCCGCGCTCGCTGCCGATGGCCACGCCGATGTCGAAGTAGCCGTGATAGATGATGTCGGTGCCGTCCACCGAGGCGTTGACGATGGGGAATTTTTGCAAGGCCAGCACCGCCGCTTTGACGAAGAACGAGGAGAAGCCAAGTTTGATGCCGTGCTTTTTCTCGAACGCCTCTTTGTAATGGCTGCGCAAATCCATCACCGGCTGCATGTTGACTTCGTTGAAGGTGGTCAGGATCGCGGCGTTTTGTTGCGATTGCAGCAGACGTTCGGCGATGCGCTGGCGGATGCGCGTCATCGCCACGCGCTGTTCGGGGCGGTTGCCAGATGGGGCGATGGGAGCGCGGGTTGACAATTCCACACGCGACTCGTCGCGTAGTGGATTGCGTATCTTTGGTGCATCCTGCCCGCCAGTTGTTCCATGCGATACCTGCTGCATCGCATTCAGCACGTCCTCTTTGGTAACGCGACCGCTGCGACCGCTGCCGTGCAAGGTGGCGGCATCTATCTCTTTTTCGCGCGCAAGTTTGCGCACTGAGGGTGGCATGGGGGAAATAGCGGCAGCAGGCACGGCAGTGATTGCTTTGGCTACCGCCTTGGTATCAATCTGCGCAATCAGTTCATTGCTGGTCACTTTTTCGCCATCGCCCTTAATGATTTTGGTCAGCACGCCGCTTTTGGCAGCGGGCAATTCCAGCACCACTTTATCGGTCTCGATGTCGATCAGGTTTTCGCCTTCGGCGACCGCCTCGCCAACTTGCTTGTGCCAGGTCAACAGCGTCGCTTCGGATACGGATTCGGACAGTTGCGGTACCCTAACTTCAATAATATGGACTTCAGTGGTGGCCATGGTGTGATGCTCCCGGTAACGTAAAACTCGCGTAGCGAGACATTGTCCCCCTCGCCCTGTGGGAGAGGGCGGGGGAGAGGGAAACGGGCATGACAGTTTTCATCATTAGGAAAGGCTTTTGCCACGCCCGTTAGGTTTGTTGTCGAGATCGTCGCGGAAGGCGGCGGCTATCACCGCTTTCTGTTGTTCCTGATGCACCGCCAGATATCCGGCGGCGGGGGCGGCGGATGACGGCCGCAGCGCGTAATCGAGGCGCATGCCCTTGCGCAAATGGCGCAGCAAATAATGCTGGATACGATGCCACGCGCCCTGGTTGCCCGGCTCTTCCTGGCACCACACCAGCTCGGTCGCTTTCGGATACGCGGCGATCTGCGCCGCAAAGTCATCGTGCGGAAACGGGTAAAGCTGTTCGATGCGGATGATCGCCATGTCATTGATGTTTTTGGCGCGACGGGCGGCTATCAGGTCGTAATAAATTTTACCGCTGCATGCGATGATGCGGCATACCGCGTTGGCCTTGAGCGTCTGGGCTTCGGCGATCACCGGCTGAAATTTTCCTTGCGTCAATTCGGCGATGGGCGAGGCGGCATCTTTGCTGCGCAGTAAACTTTTTGGCGTGAACACGATCAGCGGGCGGCGTATCGGGCGCAACATCTGGCGGCGCAGCAGATGGAACATCTGCGCCGGCGTGGAGGGGATGCACACCTGAATGTTGTAGTCGGCACATAATTGCAGATAGCGTTCGATGCGCCCCGAGGAATGCTCCGCGCCCTGTCCCTCGTAGCCGTGCGGCAGCAGCAGCACCAGCCCGCACAATCTGCCCCACTTCACTTCGCCGGAGGCAATGAACTGGTCTATCACCACTTGCGCGCCGTTGGCAAAATCGCCGAACTGCGCTTCCCACAGCACCAACGAATCTGGCTCGGCGGTGGCGTAGCCATATTCAAAACCCAGCACCGCTTCTTCGGACAGCAAGGAATCGATCACCACAAAGTCAGCCTGGTCGGATGCAAGATGTTGCAGTGGGGTATAAACGCCTTCGTGCCATTCCACGCGATTCTGGTCATGCCAGGTGGCATGGCGATGGAAGAACGTTCCGCGCCGGGCATCCTGCCCGGAGAGCCGCACCGGATAACCTTCGGTGAGCAGCGTGGCATAAGCAAGATTTTCCGCCATCCCCCAGTCCAGCGACAATTCACCGCGCGCCATGGCACTGCGATCATCAATGATTTTTTGTACGCGGTCATGCAAGGTGAAGTTTTCCGGCACGGTAGTCAGCGGCACGGCCAGTTGTTGCAAGCGCAGCAGCGGCACGGCGGTGTTCACCGCCGCATCCCAAGCCACACCGCCCCGGAACGGCTCCCAATCTGTGTTCATCTTGCGGGCACCCATTCCCAGTGCAGGCTGTATGGAATTGCGCCCGTCATCCATCGCGCTGCGATACTCAACGATCATCGCCTCCGCTTCATCCGCTTGTAGCACTCCCTCCACAACCAGCCGCTGCGCATACAAGGTGCGTGTGCCGGGATGCT
>JANONV010000068.1:0-7395 GCA_031421015.1 Gallionella sp.
CAGCGTCTGCATCAGTGAAGGCATCTGGGCCAGGCCAGAACCACACCATGTGCGCGATCGGCAAGTAGGCGAAGGTAAACCACAGTGCGGCAAACAGCAGCACAGCGGAAAACTTCATCCGCTCGGCGAAGGCGCCCACGATCAGCGATACGGTGATGGCCGCGAACGTGGCTTGAAAAGCGACAAATGCGAACTCGGGAATATAGACACCCTTGCTGAACGTTGCCGCGTTAGCCACGCTGCCCGTTACCGGATCAAAGATGCCCTTCAGGAACAGCCGGTCAAATCCACCGATGAACGCATTGCCTTGAGTGAAGGCCAGCGAATAGCCATAAATAACCCACAGCACAACGATCAGCGCGAAGATCGTGAACACCTGCATCAGCACCGACAGCATGTTCTTGCTGCGCACCATGCCGCCGTAGAATAACGCCAGGCCGGGGATGGACATCATGATTACCAGCAAGGTCGCTACCAGCATCCATGCGGTGTCGCCCTTGTTGGGCACGGGTGCGGCTACCGGAGCGGCGGCGGGTGCAACGATTTCCGCCACTGCGACAACCGTTTCAGCGACCACTGCGGCATCGTCTGCATAAACCGGTACGGACAGTCCGGACAGCACCGCCACCAAAGTAAAGAGTACGAATAGTTTTTTCATTTGTTAGTTCTCCTTACAGCGCTTCTGCGCCGGATTCACCGGTGCGGATGCGGATGACTTGTTCGAGGTCGGTGACGAAAATCTTGCCGTCGCCAATCTTGCCGGTATTGGCCGCCTTCTGGATCGCTTCCAGCACCAGATCGAGCATGTCGCTTTTGATCGCGGCTTCCAGTTTCACTTTGGGCAAAAAATCCACCACGTATTCCGCACCGCGATACAACTCGGTGTGTCCCTTTTGCCGTCCAAAGCCTTTGACTTCGGTGACGGTGATGCCTTGCACGCCTATGGCGGAAAGGGCTTCACGCACCTCGTCGAGCTTGAACGGCTTGATGATAGCTGTGACCATCTTCATAGCATTCTCCTTTGTAGGGGCGGGATTAACCAGACACTTAGCCATCGTTTTTTGATGGGTTAGTGGAATGGCTATCCCGCCCGAGTTAAATTACATCGCGCGCGACACAGACAATACGGCAGTACCTTTGCCCAGATCGCTTTTGGATCCATCTGCCTGGGTGATGGTGTAGAACCCTCCGGATGTTGCATTGGTCTTGCTGTATGCCAATCCCACTACGTAGCCGCTGAAATCCTTGGATGCGCTCAGCTTGTAGTCCGAGTAGGTCGCGGAAGTTCCGGCTGCTTCAAGCGCGTCTGCAGATGTTCCCTTATAGGTTTGCTTGCCATAGTGCGCGCCCAGCGTGACGCCCGCATCGGCGAGCGAATAGCTAGCGTTCAATTCGACATAGCTGGTACCGCTGGCGTCGTCCACACCGAACGTATCGCCCAGGCTATGGGAATATTTAAGCGTTACCCATTTCCAGCCGAGCGCGCCATAGATCTCGTCGGTATCGGCTTTAGCAAAGCCGGTAGCTATTGGTTCAAAATACACGCCAGGATAGTTGTAGCGCAGGTAACCCACGTCATAGCTGAAGTCTTCGGCAAAGCCACCCTTGAACCCCGCATAAGTATCCAACTCCAGGCTGGCGCTACTAGCACCTAGTCCAGCTAACCAGCTGACGTTTGAACCCCACAATCCGGCGTAGAAGCCGCTGGCATGCGCGTAATCGAAACCGCCTTGCAGGGCCGGTTTGCCGCCGGTTTGTGAAATGCCGCGATATAGATAGTTGCTGACTAAAGCAACGTTTGAGGTAGCAGTGTGTGCGGATGCGGGAATGACGTGTTTACCTTCTTTATGTTCGGTAGTTTCCACATCCGCCGCCATCGCCATGCCAGGCACTACCAGAGCAGCCAGGATCAAAGAGCTCAACAAATTGCTTTTAGCTGCGCTGGAACTCACTTTATTTGCTTTGTTCGTTTTCATCATGATGCGTTCCTTTTATATGGTTAAGTTAACAAGCGGGATGAATAAATCCGCAGACAAGCAACAGCAGCATCCGTGCCAGAGAAATTTTTTGTTATCAAACAACAGATTAAATAGTCCATGTGTTTTATCCAGAAAGCCCGCGCACCATTTGCAGGCGCGCAACCAATCAGGCGCACCGCTTGAGTGCGCCCACTCTGTTGAACGGAGAATCTTCTGGGGCGGATGAATTTTGTTACACTGACCGGCATTGCCTATCTTCAGGAGTATCGTCATGTTGAACGCGAAAATTTTTGAGGATCTTTCCGCCAAGTTAAACGCGGCGGCGAACAGCGGCCCCGCCAAGGACATTGAAAAAAACATGCGCGCTTTGCTCGCGCAGGGTTTCGCCAAACTCGATCTGGTGACGCGCGAGGAGTTTGATGTGCAAACACAAGTGTTGGCGCGTGCCCGAGAACAACTGACTGCACTGGAAGCGCGGGTCGCGGAGATGGAAGCGCAACGCAAACCTTGAGGGCGCTCGATAACCATGCGCATCCTTTGCAATGTTACTCAAACCCCTCCCGGCCTCCCCTTGTCAGGGGAGGAGCTGAAGGCATCCCCCCTGACAAGGTGGGACCGAGGGGGGTTTGAGAAGCAAGCAATCAGCCTTCCATCTGTAATAACAAAATGAGCCTTGCCGTCCTTTACAGCCGAGCCCTGTCAGGGATGGAGGCGGCTCTGGTCACCGTCGAGGTGCACATCGCCAACGGCCTGCCCAACTTCACCATCGTGGGTCTGCCGGAAACCGAAGTCAAAGAAAGCAAAGATCGCGTGCGTGCCGCGCTGCAAAATTGCCAGTTCGATTTTCCGGCACGGCGCATCACCGTCAATCTCGCCCCCGCCGATTTGCCCAAGGAAAGCGGACGGTTCGATTTGCCCATCGCGCTGGGCATCCTTGCCGCCACCGGGCAAATTCCCTCCGACAAACTCGCCGAATACGAATACGCGGGAGAGCTCGCGCTGACCGGCGAACTGCGCCCGATACGTGGCGCGCTGGCGATGACCTATCGCGCGGTGAACAGCGGGCGCGCTTTCATTTTGCCGCAAGCAAATGCCGCCGAAGCCGCGCTGGTGGAGGATGCGGTCGTGTATCCGGCGCAAACGCTGTTGCAGGTGGCGGCGCATCTCGCGGGCCGGGAAAACATTTCACCCTATGTCAGCCAGCCGCAAACCATCTCACCGCACTACCCGGACATGCGCGAAGTGAAAGGGCAGGCACAAGGCAAACGCGCGCTGGAGATCGCCGCCGCCGGTGGGCACAGCGTGCTGATGATGGGGCCGCCCGGCACGGGAAAATCCATGCTGGCGGCGCGCTTCCCCGGCATCCTGCCGCAAATGTCCGAAACCGAAGCATTGCAAAGCGCGGCGCTGCAATCGCTGGATGGCAGCTTCGATGTGGCGAAGTGGAAGACGCGCCCGTATCGCGCTCCGCACCATACCGCGTCCGGCGTGGCGCTGGTCGGCGGAGGCAGCAATCCGCGTCCCGGCGAGATCTCGATGGCATTGCACGGCGTGCTGTTTCTCGACGAGTTGCCGGAGTTTGATCGCAGTGTACTGGAAGTGTTGCGCGAGCCGATGGAGTCGGGGCGCATCACCATTTCGCGTGCGGCGCGGCGAGCCGATTTTCCTGCCCAGTTTCAGCTCATCGCGGCGATGAACCCTTGTCCGTGCGGTTATCACGGCCACTACAACGGCAAATGCCGCTGTACGCCGGATCAGATCTCGCGCTATCGCAGCAAAATTTCCGGCCCGCTGCTGGACCGCATTGACATTCAGATCGAAGTGCCGTCCGTGCCGCAGGATGATTTGCTCAACAAGGCGGACGGCGAGGCCAGCGCCGACCTGCAAGCGCGCGTCGAGATCGCGCGGCAACGTCAACTCGCGCGCCAGGACAAAGCCAACGCGCAACTTTCCGTCACCGAGATCGATGCGCTGTGCACCCCCGATGCGCAAGGCGTCGCGCTGCTGCAACAAGCGCTCAGCCGCCTCAATCTTTCCGCGCGCGCTTATCACCGCGTGCTAAAAGTTGCGCGCACCATCGCCGATCTGGAAGGGGTCAACGACATCGCCACCCGGCATATCGCCGAGGCAATACAATATCGCCGATTAAAGTTTTAACAGTTTGTTGAAAAACGTAGCGAGCGCAGCCAAGACAAGGCGCGAAAGGCCGAAAAAGCGGAATGTATGTGGGTATACATGAGCATTTTGAGGTCTTTTGCAACGCCGTATTGGCAAGCGCAGCAGTTTTTCAACAAACTGTTAAGGGCGCCCTTAAGAGAACCAGCGCAGCACAGCGGCCGAGCTTAACGCCAGCGCTCCCAGGCCGCACAAAACAAGCCAGGAATACCGACGGGACGCCTCTGAAAGTTGCGCGATCAACAGCCACGCAGCGAGGGTAAAGCCCAGTGCCGCACAAACGACTTTCACGGTCAGCGCGGCGACGGCGATACCGTGTATATCGGGAAACTTTGCGTAGTAGTAGAAACTGATCGCGCCAAAAACCGCCCCGCTCACCGCCTGTACCAGCCAGCCGGCGAGCACCAGCCAGGCAAGCGTGCGCTGCGCTTCAGCCTCGCGCAACACCAACGCGCAAGCTGCGCCGCCCACTACCGCCACGGCCCCGAAGTTGTGAACGATCTGGGTGATGGCGTAAGCGAGGCTCTGGATATCCAACGTTATTCGACCGTGACCTTGATGCAGCGATTCACTCCGATGGGGGTGTGATTCTTGTTGACGACCTTGATGCAAATCTCATGTTTGCCTGGTGTCATGGATTCCAGCGTGTGGCTGCCATTCATCTCGCGCAGCAAGGCGGTCTCCTTGCCATTCACGTAAACGTGGGCATGATCACCGGCGCCGTCAAGCGTGATACTGTAGTCCAGTTTGTTTTGCTCCATGGCATCGAGTTTGGCGCCATCCACAGGGAAGATGATGTCGATATTCGATCCGGCCGCCATGGCCAGCGGCGCAGCAATGCTTGCGAACACGAGTACCAGCATAGACAAGTTACGCATGATTTACTCCTTCAATGTGGTGGGAAAACAATAGACCTGCATAATCCGCAGGACACAATAGCTAAAACAAGCATATTGTGCCGCACATGGTAATCCTCCGCCACAAACTATCAAGCCCCATGCCAACTTCGGTGCAGTGACGACTCCTCATGATAAAATCCGCGCTCATTTTCAAGGCTACGTCCAATGACCCGCACGTCCCACCCGATTGAACAACTGTTACAGCAACGCATCCTGATTCTGGACGGCGCGATGGGTACCATGATCCAGACCCATAAGCTGGGCGAGGCCGATTATCGGGGTGCGCGCTTTGCAAACCATACGCATGATCTGAAAGGCAACAACGATCTGCTGGTGCTGACCCAGCCGCAAATCGTTCAGGGCATCCACGAGGAATATCTGGCGGCAGGCGCGGACATCGTCGAGACCAATACTTTTGGCGCGACCACCGTGGCTCAGGCCGACTATCATCTGGAAGCGCTGGCTTATGAAATGAACGTGGCGGGAGCGAAACTGGCGCGTGCGGCGTGCGATAAATTCAACACGCCGGACAAACCGCGCTTCGTCGCCGGCGCGCTGGGGCCAACGCCGAAAACCGCTTCCATTTCGCCGGACGTGAATGATCCCGGCGCGCGCAACGTCACGTTCGATCAACTGGAACAGGCTTATTTTGATGCGGTGCGCGGGCTGGTGGACGGTGGTTCAGACCTGTTGCTGGTCGAAACTATTTTCGATACGTTGAACGCCAAGGCGGCGTTGTTTGCCATCGAACGCTATTTCGAGGAATACAACACGCGCTTGCCGGTGATGATTTCCGGCACCGTGACGGACGCTTCCGGGCGCATTTTGTCAGGTCAAACAGTAGAAGCGTTCTGGAATTCGGTGCGCCACGTCAAGCCACTGACCATCGGGCTTAACTGCGCATTAGGCGCGGCGTTGATGCGCCAGTATGTCGAAGAATTGTCCAACATTTGCGACACCTACATTTGCGTTTACCCCAATGCCGGGCTACCCAATCCGATGGCTGAAACCGGCTTCGACGAAACGCCGTCCATTACTTCCGGCTTTCTGCATGAGTTCGCGCAAAGCGGATTGGTGAATATAGTGGGCGGCTGTTGTGGCACCACGCCGCCGCATATCAAGGCGATTGCCGAAGCCGTTTCCGGCATCGCGCCGCGCACCGTGCCTGTCGTTGAACATCGTCTGCGCTTGTCCGGGCTGGAGCCGGTGAGCATCGGCGACGACTCGCTGTTCGTGAATGTGGGCGAGCGCACCAACGTCACCGGTTCGAAAATGTTCGCGCGGCTGATTTTGAACGGCAACTACGCCGAGGCGGTCAGTGTAGCGCGCCAGCAAGTAGAAAACGGCGCGCAAATCATCGACATCAACATGGACGAAGCGATGCTGGACTCGCAGGCCGCGATGACCAAGTTCGTCAATCTGCTCGCCTCCGAGCCGGATATTTCGCGCGTGCCGCTGATGATCGATTCTTCCAAATGGGACGTGATCGAGGCCGGGCTGAAATGTGTGCAAGGCAAGGCGGTGGTGAATTCCATCAGTCTCAAGGAAGGTGAATCGTCGTTCATCAAATATGCGCAACTGGTCAAACGCTACGGCGCGGCGGCGGTGGTAATGGCGTTTGACGAGAAAGGTCAGGCGGATACTTTCAAACGCAAAACGGAAATCTGCAAACGCAGTTATGACATTCTGGTGAATCAAGTCGGTTTTTTGGCGGAAGACATTATTTTTGATCCCAACATTTTTGCCATCGCCACCGGCATAGAGGAACACAACAATTACGCGGTGGATTTCATCGAAGCGACCGCATGGATACGCAAGCATTTGCCTTACGCCAAGATCAGCGGCGGCGTTTCCAACGTGTCATTCTCGTTCCGTGGCAATGATGCGGTGCGCGAGGCGATCCACACTGTGTTTCTGTATCACGCCATCAAGGCGGGCATGACGATGGGCATCGTCAACGCCGGACAGCTTGGCGTGTATGAGCAGATACCAAAAGAATTGCGCGATGCGGTGGAAGATGTGGTGCTGAATCGCGATCCCAATGCGGGTGAGAAGCTGGTTGCGATGGCCGAATCGGTGAAGACTGGCGCCAAGACACAAGTCGAAGATCTGGAATGGCGCAAGGGCACGGTGCAGGAGCGGCTGACCCATGCATTAGTACGTGGCATCACCACGTATATCATCGAGGACACAGAAGAGGCGCGCCTGCAAGCCAAGCTACCGGTCGAGGTGATCGAAGGTCCGCTGATGGTCGGCATGAACGTGGTAGGCGATTTGTTCGGCGCGGGCAAGATGTTTTTGCCGCAGGTGGTGAAATCTGCGCGGGTGATGAAGCAGGCGGT
>JANONV010000069.1:0-2095 GCA_031421015.1 Gallionella sp.
CACCGGTACGCCGCTGCTCGCTGCCAACATCGCGCCGCCGATTTTGTATTTGCCGCGCTGGCCGAACGGGATGCGTGTCCCCTCCGGGAATATCACCACACAGAATCCTTGCGCCAGTCTTTGCAAGCCCTGCTCCAGCAACTGCTTCATCGCCCCTCTGCCGTCGCTGCGTTTGATGGCGATGGGGCTGGTCAACGCCAGAGTCCAGCCAAAAAAGGGTATCCACAACAACTCGCGCTTCAACACCCACACTTGTGGCGGAAAGATTTTTTGCAATGCCAGCGTCTCCCATGCCGATTGATGTTTGCACAACACGATGCACGGCTGTTTCGGCAAGTTCTCGATACCGCGCACTTCATGGTGTATGCCGCACACCACGCGCAGTATTGGCAGCATCATTTTCGCCCACAGCGAGATGATGCGATAGCGCGTCAGCCGACCGAGCGGAAAAGACATCAGCGCGAACATCGCAAAAATTGGCGTGATGATGATTTGCAGCAGCAGAAAAATCAGCGAGCGTATAAGCAACATATCAATTTACCGGAGTAGTTCCGCGACCACCGCTGCAAGGTCAGGATAAATCTTCGTACCCTCCGGCAAGCCCCCCGCAGCTTGGGTTTTCATGCCCTTGCCGGTGAGTACCAGACACAGCTTTGCCCCCAGCGGAACGGCACTTTGCAAATCGCGTAGCGAGTCGCCCACTACAGGCACATGCTCAAGATTGCCGAGGTTATAACGCGCCGCGATCTCTTCCAACATTCCACTTTTTGGTTTTCGGCACTGGCACCGCGCTTCTGCCGCATGAGGGCAAAAGAACACCGCGTCAATACGCGCACCGACCAGCGCACAGGCTTTGTGCATCTTGCCGTGTATCGCGTTCAGCATCGGCATATCGAACAGCCCGCGTCCGATGCCGGACTGATTGGTCGCCACCACCACGCGATAACCGGCCTGATTCATGCGCGCAATCGCTTCGAGACTGCCGGGTATCGGCTTCCACTCCTCCGGGCTCTTGATGAACTGGTCGGAGTCAAAATTGATTACGCCGTCTCGGTCTAGGATGATGAGTTTCATGTTGAAATGGTGAAACATGAAGTGCAAACCCCTCCCGGCCTCCCCTTATCAGGGGAGGAGCAAGCAGCTTCCCCCCTGACAAGGGGGGATCGAGGGGGGTTGATTTTGACGTTTAACATTTCACCTTTCACAGTCTCAAGATGCCAACCTGGAAATATCCGCGACGCGGTTCATCGCCTGATGCAACTGTGCCAACAACGCGAGACGGTTAGCGCGCAACGCCGCATCATCGGCATTCACCATTACATTATCGAAGAACGCATCCACCGGCGCGCGTAACGCCGCCAAAGCCTGCAAGGAACCCGTGTAGTCACCCGCCTTGAACGCCGCGTCCGCCTTGGGTGCGATCTGGCTCAACGCCTGATGCAACGCCTGCTCGGCAGGCTCTTTTAGCAGTTTGCTATTTACCGCATCCACTTTCGCACCAATTCCTTCCTTTTTGAGAATGTTGCCCACCCGTTTGTTGGCGGCGGCCAGCGCGGCAGCTTCCGGCAGCGCTGCGAAAGCGCGCACAGCCGCAAGGCGTTTAGTCACATCAATGAGATGCTGGGGGCGCAAGGAAAGAACTGCATCAACCTCCTGCGCACTATAGCCTTGCTCTTTAAGCAATCCTGCTAGACGTTCATAAATAAAATCGGCGGTCAGATAAGCAACATTTGAATTTATTGCGACGCCCATTGAACTTTCAGCAAAAGAACCCTTGGGCTTTATAGAGGGATGCACGCCGGAGACAGAGATACGGTCACCAAATATCTCGTTTGCCGTATTGATGATGTTTTTAAGTTCGAGCGGCAATTCTTTCTCAATCAACATCCGAATCACGCCCAACGCATGCCGCCGCAACGCGAACGGGTCTTTGTCTCCGGTTGGAATCTGCCCAATGCCGAACATGCCAACCAAAATTTCCAATTTGTCCGCCAGCGCGACGCAGATACCGACCATATTGCGCGGCAACTCATCGCCCGCAAAGCGCGGCTTGTAGTGGTCTTCGATGGCAAAGGCAATATCGTCGCTCAGTCCA
>JANONV010000070.1:0-4290 GCA_031421015.1 Gallionella sp.
GGCATCGAGCAGGGCTTCAAGATGACGCCCGCGCAACTGGCAGCGGCGATCACCCCGAAAACAAAAATGGTGGTGATCAACAGCCCGAGCAATCCGTCCGGCGCGGTGTACACGCTGGAAGACTTGCAGGCACTGGGCGCAGTGTTGAGAAAACATCCGAATATTTTGATCTCGACCGACGATATGTACGAGCACATCGCGCTGACCGATGAGAAATTCGTCAACATCCTGAATGCCTGCCCCGATCTGTATCCGCGCACCATGGTGTTGAATGGTGTTTCAAAATCCTATGCGATGACCGGCTGGCGCATCGGTTATGCGGCGGGGCCGGAGAACATCATTACCGCGATGGAAAACGTGCAATCGCAAAGCACTTCCAACCCGACTTCGATCTCGCAAGTGGCCGCAGAGGCCGCGCTGAATGGCGATCAGAGCTGCATAAAGCCGATGCTGAAGGCGTTCCGCGAGCGGCATGTGTTCGTGGTGAATACGCTGAACAAGATTCCCGGCGTGAAGTGCATCATGGCGGGCGGCGCGTTTTATGCTTTTCCCGATGTGCGCCCGGTGATCGCCAGGCTGCACCAGCGCGGCACGATCAAGGCTGCGACCGATGTGGCGCTGTCCGAATATTTACTGGAAAACGGCGGTGTGGCGGTAGTGCCCGGTTCGGCTTTCGGCAGCGAGGGTTACATCCGTTTGTCGTTCGCCACCTCGACGGACAACCTGCAAAAGGCTTTGGAACGCCTCACCAGGGCATTCAAGTAATACCGTAGGGGCGCTATTCATCGCGCCCTTTTTTTGATTCGGGAATAAATCAGGGCGCGATACCCAAAGGATATAAGGGCACCTCTAAAAATTCAAAATCCTAAGCCAGGCAAGGCGCGAAAAAATTTTAGCGCGCCGCATATATATGATATGTAAGCGTTAAAATTTTTTACGCAACGCAGCATCGCGACGGAGTTTGGATTTTTAGAGGTGCCCATAAGAACCTCTCTGTTTGATGAAGAGATGCGGGGTGATCAACGCGCGGCGCGCAGTGAAGGGTTATCGGTCGTCCCACCCACTTGCATGGTGACTTTTCCCATCTCCGCCCACTTCGTCAAATCAGCCGAAATCCTTCCCGACACTTGTTGCCCGGCGATATCCAGTGTGCCAGATACGATCAACGCTCCGGCATTCATTTTCAGTTGGCGGAAGGCATAGCCATCCTTCGCGACGGTCATGACGCCGCTTAATTCATCGAAGTGGGTTCGTCCGCCTGGCACGCTTTCCGTGCTGCGCGAACGAGCCATTTCAACGATATCTATACCGTTGATGACGCCCTTCCTGACGACAAAAGTACCGTCCAGAGTCGCCGCATCGGCGAGACCGGACAAACTCGTTGCCTGCATCTGGAAGCGTGCCGAGCCCTCCATGTCGCCGCTCAAGCTCTTGCTCATATTCTGCATGGTGATGGTTTTGGCAACCAGCGTTCCCTGAGCGCGCCAACCGGAACGCCAGTCTATACTGGCGTTTCCTTGCAATATGCCGCCCAGCAGTCGGCCATCGAACTCGCTGATCCTCAAGCCGTTGCTGCTTAGCTCGCCCTTTGCGGTCAGCTCATCAAACGACCAACTTGGCAACAACGGCAAAGCACTGGTGTGCATTCTTATGTCAACCTGCGGTCTGCTTTTCCGATTTCCATCTTGGACGGCATTGATAGCCAGCGTGATTTTACCGGCATTTGCGCGCAGATCAGCCCGGGTGAACTTGCCAGCCTGATTGAAAATCAACTCACCCTCTATGCCGGTGAACTGGATGGCGTCCGCATCCAGCGTGCCTTGGCTGATCGCCATGCGCCGCACCGGATATTGTTCGTCGGCAGCCAATTGTTGTAACCATGCAGAAACTGTCAGCAGCCCCGCCCCTGTGACTTTGACGCCTTGCAACTCGATGCTGTCTATCGGCTTGGTCTCGCCAAGCAGCCCCAGGATAGAAAAATATATTTGCGCCTGCCCTACCTGGAATTGCTTGACATCGCCGATATATATCTCCCCCAATTCCAGGCGTGGGGTGGGCAAGATACGTCCGCCAAGCTGACCGATATGCACCGGCTGTTGTAATTTTGCGGACAACAACTGTTCGACCTTGGGCATATAGTCCCGCATCGGCAACACATAGGGTGCGACGAACAGCGCGCCAGCCAGCAACACCAGCAGGAATATCGCCAGCTTGCCCCAGGGAAACGGCTTGCGGCTGGTTCGCGAAATGGGAACTCTTGGTGCGGCAGAACTGGTTTTAGCGGCAGAAAGCGCGATTTTCTGAAAAGTCAGTTCCGCTCTGGCCTTGGCGGTATCGGCTTCGCGCTGTTCGGCTTCTGCCATGGACTTGACCATGGCCTGATCCGCTGACTGTTTTTTGGCTTGCGCTTGCGCAGCGATGCGCTGTTCCTCCGCCCGCTTTATCTCTTTCTTGGTCGGCTTGCTTTCGACCGGCTGCCGGGCTTCTGCAGCTTGATCTGTTTGCGCACTATCGCCCTTTTTCAGCTCGGACGGAGGCGGCGGTGTCGCGGCTTTAGGCGCATCGAAATCCAGCTTGATCTCAGGCTCAAGCTCAACAGCGCTAACTGTTTTTTTCTGCGGTGCAGCCGCAGGCGGGGCCGGAATTTTAAAAGGATCGGAAACAAAGAACGGGTCAAGTTTGATCTCGGAGGCAGATTGGGCGGCGCCGGCTTTTTCTTTCTGCGTAGTCTGAACGTCTTTATGCGGCTCGCTTGAGGACGGTGGTGTCGCGACTTTAGGCGCATCGAAAATAAATGCTTCCAGCTTGATCTCAGAGGCAGACTGGGTAGCCTGTGTCGATTGCCGCTCGGCGGCTCGTTGCTTGGCTAATTTTTCAGCCTCTGCTTTTTCAGCCGCTGTGCGCGCCTTGGCTGCTTCCCGCTCTTGCCTGGCAATACGCTCGGCTGCTTCGCGTGCCACGGTGGCCTCGTGTGCCGCTATCATGCGGGCAGTTTGGGCTTGTTGCTGCGCTTTGGCTACCTCATCAAGGCGCGCCTTGGCATCTTGCACAATTTTTAGCTTGGCCGCCTCCAGCTTGGCGCGTATCTGCGCGGCTTCTTGCTCCGCTTTTACCCGGGCAGCTTCCGCCTCCTCCTTGGCGCGTCGCGCCGGCTCTTCGCGCGCAGAAACTTCAGCCGTCGGTTGCTTTGCGCGTTCCGCTTCTTCACGGATTTTGGCTGCATCTTGTTCAGCCTGGAGAAGTATGACTTCAGCTTCTTGTTGCGCCTTTAATTTCGCCCCATCGATTTCCTGTTTGGATTTTGCTTCATCCTCCCCCTTGGGCTTCACAGACTTGGCCGCCTCGGCTGCCAGCTGCGCCGGCATGGATTCAAAAAACTCATCCATGAAATCCAGTACTCCGCCAGCCACTTCCTCAGGTTTATTGATCGGGTGAGCGGTAACCTTGAGCGGAGCGTCCAACTCGGGCGAAGGGTTGGTCTTGGGCGGGTTGTCCGCCTTGGGCGGGGCGACTATTTTTGGAACAGACATCTTGACTGGGACAGACATCTTGGGCGGAACAGACATCTTGGGAATGTTGGCCAGCTTGGCTTTGTCCTGAATGTAGCCGCCCTTTTCCAGTTCCTGCAACATCGCGTCGAGGGAATCGCGCAGGCTGGGTGCGGCGCGCTTGCCGATTTCGCCGAACGTGGCAACGCCGTCCACCATTAGAAGGACACGTTTGATGGCGCTGTAAAGATTCGCGGTCTTGCCGCTGCTCTCATCCTCGCCTTTGCCGGTTTTGAAAAAGACTGCTTTACTGTCCATATCCGATTCTAACTGATAGCGCGCTTATTGACAGCGGCATCCGGCAGGGCAACCCACACAGTCACCGGCTCTTCGGCCAAGCCCATAACCAGCGACCCTTCGACGGCTCAGGACAAGCATCCGCAAGACGCGTAAAACACGCCTTGGTAACCCTATAAAAAGCCAGTTTGAGGTTGACCGGGCAAGGCAATATCACTATCATGCGCACCTTCGACACGTTACCGACGGAAGTCGGCCGTTTGCGGGAGAAGGTGCGATGCGCCCACTCCCGCACCCGTCGGCTCAGCCGCACCGTGTCGTGGCCGCACCTCTTCATTCCCTGATAGCTCAGTCGGTAGAGCGACGGACTGTTAATCCGCAGGTCCCTGGTTCGAGTCCAGGTCGGGGAGCCAGATTTAGAATCATGCACTTAGGCCACCCATCGCGGTGGCTTTTTTGTATTTTGGGGGCCGGTTTAGGGATCGGTATTCAAGTAGTCCGTGGG
>JANONV010000071.1:0-11476 GCA_031421015.1 Gallionella sp.
CGTTGCTGGGCAGATGCTGCGTGTCGCTCGCCCCCAGTTGTCTGGCGGCTTTGCGCTTGGCATAGGCATGATCGGTGATGCCGTCTTCGGCCATCAGCTTGGCGGCCTGATGCGCCAGTTGCTCGCGCATCAGGTCGCGCCTGTTTCCATAATCCTTTACCCCGCGTTCTTTATTCATGAGGACGGTCAGAGCAGTTGGTCTTTAACCGTGTCCGAAGGCGCGCTCTCTTCATTCGGGGTGGGCATGATTTGATGGGACGGAACATTTTCCTGATAAAAATATTCGGTCAACGGGCCGCTTTCATCACGATACCCTGCGTCGTTGATACGCATGGCGACCATATTGTCCGGCATGGTATAGGTCGCTGATGGCACATCTTTCAGGATTTTTTCCATGTAGCTCATCCATATCGGTAAAGCGGCGCCCCCGCCGGTTTCCCTGTCCCCCAAACTGCGCGGCTGGTCGTAGCCCATCCAGGAAATGCCGACGACGGTCGGATGAAAGCCGCAAAACCATGCGTCTATCGAGTTGCTGGTGGTTCCGGTTTTTCCGGCCAGGTCTTGCCGGCCGAGTTGCATGGCGCGAAAGGCGGTGCCGTGTTTGACCACGTCCTGCATCATGCTGACCATGGTGTATGCGTTGCGCACATCGATGACCCGCTCCGCGCTACCCCCCGCTATCACGGGCGTGGCGCTGCTGAGCACAGTGCCCTGCGCGTCCTCGATGCGCTGGATGAAGTAAGGGGTGACGCGAAAACCGCCGTTGGCGAATACCGAATAACCGGTCAGCATTTGCAGCGGGGTGACCGAACCGGCGCCGAGCGCCATGGTCAGGTAGGGAGGGTGGTTGGCGGCGTCGAAACCGAACTTGGTGATGTAGTCCCGTGCATATTGCGGTGTGATGGACTGCAATATCCGGATCGAAACCAGATTCTTCGATCTCATCAGCGCCTGGCGCATGCGCATCGGGCCATCGAATTTTTCGTCGTAGTTCTTGGGCTGCCAGGGTTCGTTGCCGGTTTGTTCGGCATCATAGATCAGCGGCGCATCGTTGATTGCCGTGGCGGGAGTGAAGCCCTTTTCCAGTGCGGCCGAATAGATGAAAGGCTTGAAGCTGGAGCCGGGTTGTCGCCATGCCTGGGTGATGTGGTTGAACTGATTGCGGTAGAAATCGAAACCGCCGATCAGCGCGTAAATGGCCCCGTTGCGCGGATCGGCTGAAACGAAGGCTGCCTCCACTTGCGGCAGTTGGCTGATTTGCCAAATGCCCTTGTTGTCCTTTTGCAATCGCAGGATCGAGCCGACGTTGATACGCTGGTTCAAGGCGATTTTTTTGGTCAAGGCTTGCCGGGCGAAAATCAAAGCATCGCCGCTGATTTCGGCGATTTCACCCCCCCTGCTATAGGCTAGCACCGACTTGGGAGACGCCGCCAGAACGATGGCAGGGATCAAATCACCGCTGTCGGGGAAATCCTGAAGGGCTTCTTCCAGTTGTTCGTCGCTCGGTTGCCCGGACAAACCGTTTTTGTCGCGGCCGCCTTGCAGGTCGACAAAACCTTCCGGGCCACGGTAGCCATGGCGGCGGTCGTACTCCAGCACACCTTTTCGGACGGCTTGTTGCGCGACGATTTGATCTTGTTGCCGGATCGTGGTGTAAACCCTGAAACCCTGCGTGTAGGCGGCATCCTGGTATTTTTCATAAACGGCCTGCCTGACCATTTCCGAAAGAAAGTCAGACTTGACCCCGAATTCCTGATTGTCTCGCCTGGCTACGACAGGCTGCTGCTGCGCGAGTTGAAATTGCTCGTCGTTGATGAAATGCAGCTCATGCATACGGCGCAGAACGTAGAGTTGCCGCAGCTTTGCGCGCTTCGGGTTGACCACCGGGTTAAACAAGGAGGGCGCTTTAGGCAGCCCGGCGAGCATGGCCGCTTCGGCAATGGAGACCTGGACGAGAGGCTTGCCAAAGTAAACTCGCGCCGCCGCCGCAAAGCCGTATGCGCGCTGACCAAGAAAAATCTGGTTGATGTAAAGCTCCAGAATTTCGTCCTTGCTCAAGCTCTGTTCGATTTTGAAAGTGAGCATGACTTCATTGAACTTGCGCGTCACGGTTTTTTCTTTGGAAAGAAAAAAATTACGCGCCACCTGCATGGTGATGGTGCTGGCGCCTTGTTTCACGCCGCCGGACGTGAAATTGGAAACCGCCGCGCGCAGCACCCCGATGTAATCCACCCCGCCGTGTTCGTAGAAACGGTCGTCTTCGGCGGCAAGAATGGCTTGTTTCATCACCTCGGGCACTTCGGAAATTTTGACCAGCGCGCGGCGCTCCTCCCCGAATTCGCTGAGCAGCGCACCTTCTGCGCTGTAAATGCGCAGCGGGATTTTGGGGCGATAATCGGTAAGCGACTCCAGGGAAGGCAGGGCCGGATAAGTCAACAAAACCGCCACGCCAAGCAATATTGCAGGGAGCAACAGCAAGGTCAGCGTGACAAGAGCAGGAAGAAGCCAGTGACGGGGGAGCATGTGTGATTGTCCGAAAAGAAGCTGATGATAGTATGGCGGGCGAAATTATATCGGCTCTGCGGATATTAAGGAACCTCTGAACAAGTCCTGCATCAATTCGACTTCACCCCCTCGCTTCACTCTCCCCAGCCCTTCCCCCGCTCGCGGGGGAAGGAAGCCAAGTAGCCAAGGCGGGTTTGATTACGCGCGGGCACATGCGCCCACCCAACAAAATTTCGTCACGCGCTTTGCGATAATCCCGCAAAGTCGGTCATGTAGAACTTGTTCAGAGGTTCCTGAACCACAAAATATAGCTTTACATGGTTTATAGTTATTGCTAGGATTTAAACCACTTTATCCAAATAGAGCGCTAACCGGTCAATGATTAAAGTAAATTTCGACATTCCACTGGACTTTTTAAGTGCCTCGACACCGCCCTTGATAGGGGTGGACATCAGTTCGTCATCGGTCAAGATGGTCGAGTTGAGTATGGCGTCCAAAAAAGGTGGATATGTCGTGGAGCGTTACGCGATCGAGCCGCTGCCTAAAGATGCCATCACCGATGGCAACATCAATAACCTCGATACTGTTTCGGATAGTGTGCAGCGTGCCTGGAAGCGACTGGGCACTCGCATCAAAAACGTAAGCATGGCTTTGCCTGCGGCAGCGGTGATCACCAAGAAGATTCTCTTGCCCGCCGGCCTGCGCGAAGAAGACCTGGAATACCAGGTCGAATCCGAAGCCAATCAATACATCCCTTTTGCGCTGGAAGAAGTCAATCTGGACTTTCAGGTGATCGGATCTGCGCCTAACAATGCCGAAGAGGTGGAAGTGTTGTTGGCGGCCTCACGCAAGGAGAACGTCGAAGATCGTGTCGCGGTCGCCCAGGCATCCGGATTAAAAGTGATCGTGATGGATGTCGAACCCTATGCGGCCGAGATGGCATTCGAACAGATTAGCGCCCAGCTGCCCGACGGTGCGCCGGACAAGTGCGTAGCGCTGATAGACATAGGGGCGAGCGTGATGAATGTCAATGTGTTGCGCAATGGGCAATCGGTATATTCAAGGGATCAGCAGATGGGCGGTGAACAATTGACTCGGCAGATCCAGTCGGTGTTCGGTTTGTCTGCCGAAGATGCCGAGTCAGCCAAGCGAAATGGCGGACTGCCGGATAATTACGAGAGCGATGTTTTATCGCCTTTTCGCGACAGCGTGGTGATGGAAATCGCCCGGGCGCTGCAATTCTTCTTCACCTCGACACAATACAACGAGGTGGATTACATCGTGCTCGCGGGAGGATGTGCGGCCTTGCCCGGGCTGGATGATGCGGTGGCGACCAAAACCCAGGTGAGCACCATGGTGGCGAACCCGTTTGCCTTGATGAAGCTGTCCGGCCGCATCAAACCGCGACAATTGCAAATAGACGCGTCATCTTTGATTATCGCTTGCGGCCTGGCGATGCGGAGGTTCGACCAGTCATGATGCGCATCAACTTATTGCCGCATCGCGCCGAAAAACGGCGCGCCCGCAAAATTCAATTTGTCGCGCTCGGCGTGATTTCCGTGGCGTTGGGCGCGATGCTGGTGGGGTTCGTGCAGGTTGCGATCGGCACCCAGATTTCCTATCAGGAAAGACGCAATACTTACCTGAAACAAGAGACGGCGATACTGGACAAGCAAATCGAGGAAATCAAAAAGCTCCGCGAACAAACGCAGGCCTTGCTGGCGCGCAAGAATGTCGTGGAAAGTCTGCAAAGCACCCGTTCCGATGTGGTGCATCTGCTCGATCAAATGTTGCGCATCCTGCCGGATGGGGTGTCCCTCAAGACGCTCAAGCAGACGGGTAATAAAATCAGCGTGGTTGGCTATGCCCAGTCCAATGCGCGCATTTCTACACTGATGCGGGCGGTCGAAGATTCGCCGTGGCTGGATACCCCCACGTTGGTAGTGATACAAGCTACTACTGTCGCTATCGGCGGCAAGGGCGCCAGCCGAGTCAGCGAGTTTACGATGAACTTCAATCTGACCAGGCTGCAGGATGCGGCGAACGCGCCCGCCGCCAAACCTGCGGGCGCACAGCAATAGGTATCGTGATGAATCTTGCCGACCTGAAGAGCCTGAACCCCAAAACGCCTGGCGCGTGGCCGTGGCCGGCGAAAATTATCGCTTTCGCCGCGATGTTTGTCGCTGTGGTCGTGGCCGGCGCGCTGTTCCTCTGGCAAGACCAATGGGAAGCTCTGGGCAAAGCCAAACAAGAGGAAGGGCAGTTGAAGGAAACTTTCCTGACTAAAAAGAAACAGGCGATCAATCTGGACTTGATCAAGAAACAACTTACCGAAACTCAGGAGTCCTTTGGCGCGCTGCTCAGGCAACTGCCGAGTAAATCGGAAATGGACGCGCTGTTGACCGACATCAACCAGGCCGGGATGGGGCGCGGACTGCAATTCGAGTTGTTCCGTCCGGGCGCCGAAGTGGTGACCGGGTCGTTCACCGAACAGCCTATCGTCATCAAGGTGACGGGGAATTACGATGACCTCGGTAAATTCGCCGGGGACATCGCGATGTTGCCGCGCATCGTCACGCTCAACGATATTGCGATAAGCCCTGTCGGCAGCGGCTTGGTTATGGACGCGGTAGCGAAGACCTTCCGTTACCTCGACGAGGCGGAAGTAGCAGCCCAGAAGAAGACGGCAAAACCGCCGGGAGCGAAATGATGAAACTGATCTATATCGCGCTTGTTCCGGTATTGCTGGCCGGGTGTGGCGGCGAAGAATTCCAGGATTTACGCGATTTCGTCAAGAATTCCGGCGCCGACATGCGCGGCAAAATAGAGCCCCCGCCGGAAGTGAAGCCGTATGAGAATTTTGCTTACAACAACGATGCAAACCTGCCCGATCCGTTCAAGCCGCGCAAAGAAGAGAAGCGCCCGGGCGGAAACATCGGCATAAACCAGCCGGATCTGGATCGCCCCAGAGAGGCGTTGGAAGAATTCCCGCTTGAAAATCTCAAAATGGTTGGTTATCTTTACCAAAATAAAGTTGGCCACGCGGTGATACGCGCCACCGATGGCAAACTGCATCGGGTCAAAACCGGCAACTACGTCGGCTTGAACTTTGGTTTGATAAAAGAAGTGACCGAGACAGAAGTGTTAATCAAGGAAATGGTGCAAGACAGCGTCGGCGAATGGACAGAGCGTATCAGCAGCCTGCAATTACTCGAATGATTTAGGAGCGCACACAATGAAACATTTTGATAACGTAGCCGGGGGTATGGTTCGATTGCTGGGCATATTCGTCGCATCCGGTTTGTTGGGTGCGCATGCACAGGCCGATGCGCAGAACAGCATTACCGCGCTGTCCGCCAGCAGCGTCGGCAGCGGGGTGACCGTGATCAAGGTCGAACTGAGCCAGCCGCTAAGCAATCCACCGGCCGGGTTCACCGTCAATACTCCACCGCGTATCGCGTTCGATTTCCCGAACACCGCAAACGGTTTGGGTAAGTCGTCCCAGGATTTCACCGAAGGGGACTTGCGCAGCGCCAATATCGTTCAGGCCGGCACCCGCACCCGCCTGGTGGTCAACCTCAACCAAATGCTGTCCTATGACACCAGGATAGACGGCAATAGTCTTTTGATCACCCTGCATGGCAAACCGGCGGGCATGGCGGCGGGCAGCACTTCGCGCTTTGCCGAAGACAAACAGGGTACGCAAAAGCATACGCTGCGCGACATAGATTTCAGGCGCGGCAAAAATGGCGAAGGGCGCATCCAGGTCGACCTCTCCGATCCCGGTATCGGGATCGACATACGGCAGCAAGGCGCTACGCTGATGGTCGATTTCCTTAAAACCAACCTGCCGAAAAATTTGCAGCGCAAACTGGACGTGGCCGATTTTGCAACCCCGGTGCAGGGAGTGGACACCTTTGCGCAGGGAGACAACGTGCGTATGGTGATCGAGCCCAGGGGACAGTGGGAACATGCCGCCTACCAGACCGACAATAAATTCATCATCGAGGTAAAGCCGATCGTCGAGGATCCGAACAAGCTGGTCAAAGGCAAGCGGCCCGGCTATGCGGGCGAGAAGCTGACATTGAATTTCCAGAAGATCGATGTTCGCGAAGCGTTGAACGTGATCGCCGATTTTACCGAACTGAACATGGTGATCAGCGATACGGTGAGCGGCAATCTCACCCTGCGCCTGAAAGATGTGCCGTGGGATCAGGCTTTCGACATCATCATGCAAAGCCGCGGTCTGGACATGCGCAAGAATGGCAACGTGATCCAGGTCGCGCCCCGCGACGAGATCGCCGCCAAGGAAAAACTCGATTTGACCTCCCGCCAGGAGATCGCCGATCTGGAAGAGCTGCGCACCGAGAGCTACGAGCTGAGCTATCAGACCGGAGATGCGGTGGCCGCGCTCTTGTCGAGCGGCACGCAGCGTATTCTCTCCAAGCGCGGCAGCGCGGTGGTTGACAAGCGCACCAATACATTGTTCATCCAGGACACCCCTTCTCACTTGGAAGAAGCGCGTAAATTGATCAAACAGATCGATGTGCCGGTACGCCAGGTGATGATAGAGGCGCGAGTGGTTGAAGCCTCGGATACGTTCAGCAGAAATCTGGGTGTGAGGATGAATTACAACGCCGTCGATGATTTTCCTGTGGGGAATTTGAGAGGGCAGATTGGTGCAAATATTCCGCCGCCGGCCAGCCCATTGGGCCTGGCAGGTGTGGTCGCCAATGTAAATACGCCGAACGTAAACCTGCCGTCGGCGGGTACTGCAGGAGCGTTCTCACTGCTCCTGCTGAACCAGTCACTGAGCAAAATGCTGTCCTTGGAGTTGACCGCGTTGGAAACCGACAGCAAGGGCAAAATCATCTCCAGTCCGAGGGTTGTGACTGCGGATAAGACAGAAGCCATGATTGAAACCGGAACTGAAGTGCCATACCAGCAAGCCACCAGCAGCGGAGCGACTAACGTGGCATTCAAAAGGGCTACTTTGAGCTTGACCGTCAAGCCGCAGATCACCCCGGATGACAATGTCATCATGGATATCAAGGTGAACAAAGACTCAGTCGGGCAGCTTTATGCCGGCGTTCCAAGCATCAATACCAACAAGGTAACCACCCAGGTGCTGGTGGAAAATGGCGGCACGGTGGTAATCGGCGGCGTGTATACCCAGGTGGAAAGCTATGGTGTCGACAAAGTGCCTTTGCTTGGTGACATCCCGGTGCTGGGTTACTTGTTCAGGAGAAGCGCCAAAATTGACAACAAGAACGAGTTGCTGATTTTCATTACTCCTCGGATCATGAAAGATGCGCTGAATCTGCGCTGATTTCGTGAGTCCGTTAAAGTCGAAGCCCGGCTTGCCCCGGGCTTTTGTTATTATCGTTTACAATGTTCGACATGCAGAGCGGCCAAGAAAATGACAGCACGAATAATCACCCGGATCATCGCCGCAAGCTCCAGTCCGGCAACCTGATTCTGGTGGGCATGATGGGCTCCGGCAAAACCACCATGGGGCGGACACTGTCCCGGCAACTGGGCAAGGCCTTTGTGGACAGCGACGAGGAAATCATTGAGCGCACCGGCGTGACGGTTCCTCACATATTCGACGTCGAGGGCGAGCCGGGTTTTCGCCTGCGCGAAACCGCTGTCATTCGCGATCTGGTCGGGCGCGACAACCTGGTTTTGGCAACCGGCGGAGGCGCGGTGCTGGCGGAGCAGAATCGTGCGATTCTGCAACAGAATGGGATTGTCATCTACCTGAAGGCAAGCGTGCATGATTTATGGCAGCGCACCCGGCATGATCGTAATCGCCCCTTGTTACAGACTGACGATCCTCACGCCAGGCTGACCGAATTGTTCCAACAGCGCGACCCTCTTTATCAGCAGGTCGCGGACATCGTCGTCCAGAGCGGCAAGCAGAGCGCGCATGCCTTGATGCTGCGCCTGGTGGATGAAATCGAGGCGTTCAGAAAAAAAGCAGGAGCCTGACTTGCCGGGCGATTCAATCGCGCGACAAGTTGCGCTCCTGCAGCGAGCGTAGGGTGCGTTCACGCACCATGGTGCGCAGGCGCACCCTACAGAATGGCACACGGGAATCTCCAGGCAGCATAAGATGGAAATAAGATGATGCAAACACTGACAGTAGGTTTGGGCGATCGAAGTTATCCGATATATATCGGCGACGGTTTGCTGGCCCGTGCAGAATTGCTGCAAGCGCATATTCCGCGCAAGCGTGCTGCGATCGTCACCGACACGACGGTCGCCCCGCTGTATCTGGAGAAACTCCGGCAAACCTTGCAGGCCATAGCTGTCGACAGCGTAGCTATCATCCTGCCTGATGGCGAGCAGTACAAGAATGCCGAAACCCTGAATACAATCTATGACGCGTTGCTCGAGCGTCGCTGCGAGCGCAGCACGCCGCTGATCGCGCTGGGCGGCGGCGTGATCGGGGACATGGCCGGTTATGCCGCCGCGACTTATTTGCGCGGTGTTCCATTCATCCAGATACCGACCACGCTGCTGGCGCAGGTGGATTCTTCGGTGGGCGGCAAGACCGGCATCAATCATCCGCTCGGCAAGAACATGATAGGCGCGTTCTACCAGCCGCAATTGGTGCTGGCCGATACCGATACGCTGAACACCCTGCCGGACAATGAGATGGCGACGGGGCTGGCCGAAGTCATCAAGTACGGCTTGATCCGCGATCTTCCTTTTCTCGAATGGCTGGAGCAGAACCTGGACAAGCTGCTGGCGCGCGATACCGCCGCGCTGCAATATGCCATTGCGCGCAGTTGTAAAAACAAGGCCGAGGTGGTCGCGGCAGACGAACGCGAAAGCGGCGAGCGTGCTTTGCTTAATTTGGGTCATACCTTCGGACACGCGATCGAGTCCGGCATGGGTTACGGCAACTGGCTGCACGGGGAAGGGGTCGCGGCGGGAACCGTCATGGCAGCGGACTTGTCGCAGCGCATGGGCTGGATAGGCGCACAGGATGTGGCGCGCATCCGCAAGCTGTTCGAGCGCGCCAGATTGCCGGTGGTAGCGCCCGATCTGGGCGTGGAAAAATATCTCGAATTGATGGGGCTGGACAAAAAAGTCGAGGGCGGGAAAATGCGTTTCGTGCTGCTTCAGGAACTCGGGCGCGCCGTAGTAAGCGGCGATGTGCCGGAGGAGTTGTTGCGGCAAACTTTGGAAGCGTGCTGTGACATGACTTAGGTAGGGTGGAAACGCTACGCTTTTTCCACCCTACCTGTTTTTTAGCATGTAGGCTGGGGTGAGGGACGAACCCCAGCGTTTGGCGGCCTCGAACATGCCCTGGTTCGCGTTGCTCACCGCCAGCCTACGACACTATATTGATGGCCGAATCAATAGTACATTGCTGGCTGATGGCCTTTCCCGGATTGAAAACAAAATGACTGAACTCGCACCTTACGCGGTAACCGAACACAATTCGCGCGGACGAAAAACATCCGAGGCCGCGCCGCAAGGGCGCAGCGAATTTCAGCGCGACCGCGACCGCATCATCCATTCCAACGCGTTTCGCCGCCTTGAATACAAGACCCAGGTATTCGTGAATCACGAGGGCGACCTGTTTCGCACCCGCCTCACCCACAGCATCGAAGTGGCGCAAATCGCGCGTTCCATCGCGCGGCGTTTGCATTTGAACGAAGATCTCGCCGAAGCGATTTCGCTGGCGCACGACCTTGGGCACACCCCGTTCGGCCATGCCGGGCAGGACGCGCTGAATGCCTGCATGAAACCGTATGGCGGCTTCGAGCACAACCTGCAATCGCTGCGCGTGGTGGATGTGCTGGAAGAGCGCTATGCCGAGTTCGATGGGCTGAATCTGTGTTTTGAAACGCGCGAAGGGATACTCAAACATTGTTCAGCGGAGAACGCCAAACAACTGGGCGAATTGGGAGAGCGATTCCTGAACAACCACCGCCCCTCGCTGGAAGCGCAGATCGCCAACCTCGCCGACGAGATCGCCTACAACAATCACGATGTGGACGATGGCCTGCGCTCCGGTTTGATCACGCTGGAACAACTCGAAGCAGTGCCGCTGGTCGCCACGCATCTGCACGAGGTAAGACTGGCCTATCCCGATTTGACGGAACGGCGCGTGGTGCATGAAACGGTGCGGCGCATGATCAATACGCTGGTGTCCGATCTGATCCGGCAGAGCGAGCACAACATAGTCGAGCAGCGGCCGACCACGCTGGAAGACGTGCGCAACGCACCGGCGCTGATCGCCTATAGCCCGGAGATCAACGAGCAGCAGCGCGCGCTGAAGAATTTCCTGCGCACCCGGCTGTATCGCCACTACCGCGTGCTGCGCATGAGCGCCAAGTCGCAGCGCATCCTCAGCGACCTGTTCGGCGTATTCATGGCGGACTATCGCTTGCTGCCCCCGCAATATCAACGCCAGGCCGAAGCCGACCGCGCCCGCGCGGTTGCCGACTACATCGCCGGCATGACCGACCGCTATGCGATCCGCGAGCATCGCCGGATCTTCGCGGTGGAAGATGTGACGTAGGGTGGGCACGCTTTATGTGCCCACGTATTCAGCAGCGTAGGATGGGTTGAGCGTAGCGATACCCAACAATTGATGTCCGTTCCAAACGATGGGTATCGCTACGCTCAACCCATCCTACAAGCCTGCATCGTTCACTGCGGTTGCCCATCACCCCGAGACAAGGTAAGATTCCCGCCCTTTCGCTTTTGAATTTTGATGTGGCGACGTGTGACGCCATTTTTTGGCTTTAATGAGTTTATTAAGGAACCCCGTGTGAGTAACTCTTCTTTGCCGATGCAGCAAGGTTTGTATGATCCGCGCAACGAGCACGATGCGTGTGGCGTGGGTTTTGTCGCGCATATCAAAGGCAAGCCCAGCCATGACATGGTGCGCCAAGGTTTGCTGATCCTGAAAAATTTGACCCATCGCGGTGCGGTGGGGGCCGATCCGCTG
>JANONV010000072.1:0-9870 GCA_031421015.1 Gallionella sp.
GTAGGGCGGGCACGTTTTTGCCTCGAAGAGGTTCTCGCACCCTCCGGGTGTGCCCACGCGGAAAAACTGGCGACTAACGACTAATCGGAAGACAATGCGTATTCTAACTTGAAGCCCCCCATATGAATACCGCAAACTCATTGCTCGTGACCTTGATTCGCCCGAGTATCAATTTCACACCCGGCTTGCCGGGTAGTGAATTGTCTGCCTTTGGTACAAGCCGGACTCCTGCAATTTTGAAAGCCACTTGTGTAGGAGCGCAATTCTGTTCCACCTGCATGTAATCGCGCAATGAATACCGCAAACTCACAAACCACAAGTTTCAGCGACTTGCTGCAAAAGACGCTGCACTGCAGCCGTTATGCCAAACGGGTGCTGGAGACTGACCCATCCCTGCTGAATTGGTTGCAAGAAAACTACACCGCCCCGTGCAACCGCGCGGAAATACTGGCTTTGTTGCAACAATCCCTTCCCTCTTCACAACCATCACTTGCAGTGCGCGTTCCGGCTGGCAGGCCGGAACCGCTCGACGGGCGCAGAGAATACTCTGCGAATTCCCCGCCTCGCCCCCAACCCTCTCCCGCAGCGAACCCCTCTCCTCAATCCTCTCCCGCCTGCGGGGAGAGCGCAGCGAGGGGGGCGCAGCCGGGCGAACGTGTCGCTTACGCGACATCCGAGTTGAATCCCGAAGCCGAATTGGCGCGCGCCGTGCGCATGTTGCGCAAGCGGGTGATGGTCAAGCTGATGCTGCGCGATCTCAATGGCCTGGCCGACTTGAATGAAGTGATGCAAGCCATGACCGCGCTGGCGGAAGTGTGCGTGCAGCAGGCGCTAGCCTGTTTAAAACCGGCGTTGCAGGCACAATTCGGCAGTCCGTTGGGCGAAACGAGCGCTACCGAGCAGGAATTGCTGGTGATCGGCATGGGCAAGCTGGGCGGCGGTGAGCTGAATGTCTCATCGGATATCGATTTGATTTTCGTCTATCCGGAAGACGGTGAAACTAACGGCCTTGCAAAGTTGAGCAATCATGAGTTCTTTACCCGGCTCGGCCGCCGCCTGATCAACATCATCAACGAAGCTACTGCCGACGGTTATGTGTTCCGCGTGGATATGCGGCTGCGCCCCTACGGCGACAGCGGCCCGCTGGTGACGAGCTTTGCCGCGCTGGAGGAATATCTGGTCACCCAGGGGCGCGAATGGGAACGCTACGCGTGGATCAAGGCGCGCGTCATCGCGCCCCCGGAAGGCTCGAAAGCGGACAGCCCGCAAAGAGCCCCTCTCTCTAACTCTCTCCCGAGAACACCCTCTCCTCAATCCTCTCCCGCAAGCGGGGAGAGCGCAGCGAGGGGGGCGGAGCCAGGCGAACGAGAAAATCAATTGTCAATATCTGAATCGCTGCGCGAATTTTACGTTAACGAATTGATGCAGCTTGTGCAACCGTTCGTGTTCCGCAAATATCTCGACTTCGGTGCCATCGATTCGATGCGAAAATTACACGCGCAGATTCGCCGGGAGGTGCAACGCCGCGATCGCCTCAACAACATCAAGCTCGGCCCGGGCGGCATACGCGAGATCGAATTCACCGCGCAGGTATTCCAGCTGATACGCGGCGGACAGGATGCCAGGTTGCGCATCCGTCCCACACAAAAAGTGCTGCAACAACTCGGGGAAAACGCTCAGTTGTCCGCTCAAGTGACTGCCGATCTCGACGCGGCCTACGTATTCCTGCGCAACCTCGAGCATCGCCTGCAATACATTGATGATCAACAAACCCAGGAATTGCCCGAAAAAACCGAAGACCATGCAATCATCGCCGCTGCCATGGGTTACCCGGATTACCCTGCTTTTCTAAAAGAACTCGATCGCCATCGCGCGCTGGTCAGCCTGCAGTTCGAGCAGATTTTCGGCGCGCAGCAGTCCGAAGCACCCTTCGACCCTTCGACCATGCTCAGGACAGGCTTCGCTCAGGACAGGCTTTTGGCCGGGCACCCGAACGACGCTCAGCTATGGCGCGAAGATATAACAGCCGAGGAACTAAGCGCGCAACTGGAAAAGCTGAGCTATCCCGCCGCGCCGGAAGGATTATTACAGCGCAGCGCGCAACGCCTGCTGCAACTGCGCGCCAGCCATCGCTACCAGCAATTGCCCGAACTCAGCAAGCAGCGGCTGGACAAGCTGATCCCGCAATTCATCATCCTGAGCGCGCAACACGGCGACCCCGATGCAACGCTGTCCAGATTGCTGGCCTTGCTCGAAGGAATCAGCCGCCGCGCTTCTTATCTTGCCTTCCTCGCCGAATACCCGCAGGCGCTGCAACGCCTGACCACGCTGGTCGCTGCCAGCAGTTGGGCGAGCGACTATTTAACGCTACACCCGGCATTGCTCGACGAATTGCTGGATGCGCGCGAAATATACCAGACGCCACAGTGGCAACAGCTCGACCACGATTTGCAAAACCGCCTCGATGACAACGCAACGGACACCGAGCGGCAACTGGATGTGTTGCGCCATGCCCAACAGGAACAGACCTTCCATTTGCTGGCAATGGATCTGCAAGGCTTGCTGCCGCTGGAAACACTCAGCGACCACCTGAGCGCCTTGGCCGATCTGTTGCTGCGCCATGTGCTGAGGCTGAGCTGGGCGGCTGCGCGCAAGCGGCATCGCGAGGACGCGAAATTCGCCATCATCGCGTATGGCAAACTGGGCGGCAAAGAACTGGGCTATGCATCCGATCTTGATTTGATTTTTTTATACGACGACGACCATCCCGATGCGCAGGAAAACTACGCGCGACTGGCGCAGCGCATCAACACCATGCTGAGCAGCTACACCGCAGCGGGGAGATTGTATGAAACCGATTTGCGCCTGCGCCCGAACGGCGCGAGCGGCTTGCTGGTGAGTTCAGTTGCGGCGTTTGCCGAGTATCAGCGCGATCATGCCTGGGTCTGGGAGCATCAGGCATTGACACGCGCCCGCTTCAGTGCGGGCGATAGCCGGATCGGCGCGGCCTTTGAGCAAATCCGCAAGCAAGTGCTTTGCCAACAGCGCGATCCGGCGACATTGCGCAAGGAGGTTCTGGAGATGCGCCAGAAAATGCACGACGGCCACCAAAATGCCAGCGGCCTGTTCGACATCAAGCACGACAGTGGCGGCATGGTGGACATCGAATTCATGGTGCAATACCTGGTGTTGGTTTACGCCCACCGACATCCGCAATTGGCCGAAAACATCGGCAACCTGGCTTTGCTGAAATTGGCGGCTGAACTGGGTCTGATCCCGGCTGATGAAGCTTTACAAATTGGCAGCTTATATCGCTCTTTACGCCAGACGCAACACAGCATGCGCCTCAATAACTTGTCGCCATGTCGTGTGGCGCGGGGCGAAATTGATGCAAGCGCAAGCCTGCATCTGTGGAAAGTTCTGTTTGGGAGGCATGAACCTGGATAACCCATAAGGGGAATATGCTGTTGTAGGAGCCCGATTCACCTCGAAGAGGTTCTTGCACCGTTGGGTGTCGGGCGATTATCCGTAAATATTCGCCCGATGAATCGGGCTCCTACAGCGGCGAAACCAGACGATACATGACCATCTCGCCCTTGCCCTTGACATGAATGCTGGCGGGAGGCTCGAAAGCGTAATGTTCGCGTATTCGGCTGTAAGTCGTCTTGTCTACCTGGATCATGCCCGGCATCGCCTCATCGGTCAACCGGCTGGCGATGTTCACCGTGTCGCCCCATAAATCGTAGATGAAACGTTTGGTGCCGATCACCCCGGCCACCGCCGGGCCGGTGGCGATACCGGAATGAATGTTCAGATTATATTTTGCAAGGCCAGGTTGATTGACCACGAAGTCGCGCATCTCCATGGCCATGTCGGCGATATCGCGGGTGTAATCCGACTTTTCCCGATTCAACCCGCCGACCACCATGTAGGCGTCGCCAATGGTTTTGATTTTCTCGATACCATATTTTTCGCTGAGCTCGTCAAAACCCGAAAAAATATGATTCAATAACGACACCATTTGTGCCGGAGAGAGCGTTTCAGTCAATTGCGTGAAATTCACCAGGTCGGCGAACATCACCGTGACGTCCGCATATCCATCCGCGATGAGGCCCTGATCGTTTTTCAGCCGCTGCGCGATATTGCTCGGCAACACGTTGAGCAGCACCCGTTCGGATTTTTTTTGCTCTTCGGCCAGCAACTGATGCTGCTGATCTAGCTGGCTTTTGATCCTTTCCATCTCCACCACAAAGTGGCGCACCAGAAAATAAATGATGGCAGACATCGCGGCGAAGTTGAGCGCGAAGAACACGCCAATGGTCTTCATCGCTATTCCGCCGCTCTCTTCTGCACCGAGAAAATAATCGAACGTTCCCGACACGGCCGTCATGATGATATACGCGATAAACCACGGAACCGACTCGCGCCAACCGGATACGACCAGCGCGCCGATCGGGGCCAGCAGCGCCCATAGCATGATCCCGCTGGAAGTCACCGAGCTGCCGATGGTCCATTGCATGGCGAAAGGCGCGAACAAAAACAGGCTCAGTTGCACAAACCGGAACAACTCGAACTGTTTGGTCTTGAGGTAATAAACCAGTGACGCTACCGAGATGAGTTGATACAACAACGGCACATTCGCAGAAAAGTTCAACCCCATCAACCAATATATCGCCAGCCACAGCGCCACCGCTAGATTCATGAAGCCGCAGGCAAAGATCAGCAGATCCTTTTGCAGCTTGTCTTCTTGCGTATCCATGGTTTCTTCGGTGATTACGGGAAGCTTCGCCATTTGTTCAAGGACCCTTCTGAATTGAGTTATCAGCCAATGCCAACCACGACGGCAATCATACCCGAATTCGCATATAAGGGAACCAGCCTGAATTTCCAGACAGTTTTAGCGACACCCCTTCATAAAGTTGCCGGAAGAAGCTAGAATCCACGCTTTGCAACTGACTCATCAAAGGAATCAAATTATGTCGATGTCTGACCGCGACGGTTTCATCTGGTATGACGGCAGGCTCGTGCCGTGGCGCGACGCCACCACCCACGTGCTGACGCACACCCTGCATTACGGCATGGGCGTATTTGAAGGCCTGCGCGCCTATCGGGCGGCAAAAGGCACCGCGATCTTCCGTTTGCAGGAGCACACCGACCGGCTGTTCAATTCCGCGCACATCTTCCAGATGAAGATGCCTTACGACAAAGCGACCATCGTGGCAGCGCATCTCGAAGTGGTGCGCGCCAACAAGCTGGAATCCTGCTACATCCGCCCGATCTGTTTTTATGGCTCCGAGGCGATGGGCATCGCCGCCAAGACGCTGTCCACCCATGTCGCGATCGCGGCCTGGCCGTGGGGCGCATATCTCGGCGACGATGGCATGCAAAAAGGCATACGTGTCAAGACTTCCAGCTTCACCCGCCATCACGTCAACGTGAACATGTGCCGCGCCAAATCGGTGACGACATATACCAATTCGATACTGGCGCACCAGGAAGCCGACAACGACAACTATGACGAAGCCTTGTTGCTGGATGTGGACGGCTACGTTGCGGAAGGCGCCGGAGAAAATATTTTCATCGTCAAGAAAGGCAGGCTGTACACGCCCGACCTGACTTCCTGTCTGGAAGGCATCACGCGCGATTCCATCTTTACGCTGGCAAAAGAAATGGGGCTCGAAGTGATCGAAAAGCGCATCACCCGCGACGAGGTCTATTGCGCCGATGAAGCCTTCTTCACCGGCACGGCGGCGGAGGTGACACCGATCCGCGAACTCGACCGGCGCACCATCGGCAGCGGCTCGCGCGGCCCCATCACCGCCAGGCTGCAACAGGCATTTTTCGATTGTGTGGCGGGAAAGCATCCGCAGCATGCCAATTGGCTGAGCTACATTTAAAGGAAAAGCTATGAGCGAACAAAACATCACCAAGCGTTATATCGAAGTCACCGCCGGTGATTTGCCGCTGGCCTGCCCGATGCCCGATATGAGCTTATGGAATGCCCACCCGAAAGTGATGATACCGCTCGATCATGGCGGCGAAGCGCGCTGCCCGTATTGCGGCACGTTGTATCGCTTCAAGGGTGAGTTGCCCCGAGCCCATCATTAAAAAATCGTAGGTCGGGTTAGCGCAGCGTAACCCGACGATTCTTGATGCGACGAACAATACGATGTCGGGTTACGCTGCGCTAACCCGACCTACAAAGACAAATGCGAAAAATCCTGATCATCGGCCCGAGCTGGGTGGGCGACACCATGCTGATGCAGCCGATGCTGCTGCGCCTCAAGCGACGCCATCCCGACAGCAGCATAGACGTGCTGGCTCCGCCGTGGACAGCGGCCTTGCTGCGCGCCATGCCGGAAGTATCCGAGGTCGTCATCAACCCGTTTCCGCACGGCGCGCTGCAACTGGTCGCGCGCTATCGGCTCGGCAAGCAATTGCGCGCCGCGCAATACGATCAAGCCATCGTGCTACCCAACTCTTTCAAATCGGCATTAGCGGCATTTTTTGCGCGCATCCCGCAGCGTACCGGCTTTGTCGGCGAAATGCGCTACGGGCTGCTCAACGATGCGCGCAGCCTGAATAAAACCAAATTGCCGCTGATGGTGGAACGCTTTGCGCAACTCGCCGAAGACAAACGGGGCAAAATTCCGCGTCCCTTGCCCCATCCCAGGCTGGAGATTTCCGCAGCACAGCGCGACGCAACATTGCTTGAGCTGGGTTTGACGCTTGACCAGCCCGTCGCGGTGTTTTGTCCGGGAGCCGAGTACGGGCCCGCCAAGCGTTGGCCGGTGGCCTATTTCGCCGAGATCGCGCAACGTTTGCAGCAGCAGGGTTATGCGGTATGGCTGATCGGTTCCGCCAAAGACAAGGAAACGGCAGACAAGATTATCGCACTGGGTAATCCGGAGTGCCGCAACTTGTGCGGCAGCACCGGCCTGGCCGACGCCATCGCGCTGATCTCTTGCGCACGATTGGTGATCAGCAACGATTCCGGCCTGATGCACCTGGCTGCCGCGCTGGATATCCCGATGCTGGCTCTGTTCGGCTCCAGCAGCCCGCAGTTCACCCCGCCGCTCTCCGCGCAGGCACAAGTCATCAAGATCGATATCAAGTGCAGCCCTTGCTTCAAGCGTGTATGCCCGTTGGGGCATTTTAATTGCATGATGAAACTGACCCCCGACTTGGTTTGGGATAAATTGCAACGCACCATTAGTACAAACAATCAGTAGGGTGGATAAAGCGCGGAGCGCGTATCCACCAACCTAAATGGTGGATACGGCACAATGCGCCTTTATCCACCCTACGCCTCTTCATGGAAACCGGGATCAATCATGCTGCAGAACCTTCCCAAAGAAATCTTTAAGGCTTACGACATACGCGGTATCGTCGGCAAGACGCTTACGCCCGATATCGTTGAAGCCATCGGCCACGCTATCGGCTCGGAAGCTGCTGCACGCGGGCAAAGCACGATTGCGATCGGGCGCGACGGCAGGCTGTCCGGCCCGGAACTCATTGCGGCCCTGGCGCGCGGCATTCGGAACAGCGGCATCAACGTGATCGATGTCGGTCGCGTTCCCACGCCGATGGTGTATTTCGCCGCTTACCATTTGCATACCAATTGTGCCGTCATGCTTACCGGCAGCCACAATCCGCCGGACTATAACGGCCTGAAAATGGTGCTGGCGGGAGAAACCCTGTCGGGTGAAGCCATCCAGCAACTGCGTCGGCGCATTGAACAAAACGATCTCGCGCACGGTGCCGGCAGCTATACGCAACGCGACATCAGCGCAGATTACATCGCACGTATCGTCTCCGGCATCAAGCTGGCGCGACCGATGCGCATCACCGTGGATTGCGGCAACGGTGTGGCGGGCGATTTCGCCGCCCTGCTGTATCGCCAGCTCGGCTGCACCGTGCAGGAAATGTATTGCGAAGTGGACGGACATTTTCCCAACCACCATCCCGACCCGTCACAACCGGAAAACCTGCAAGACCTGATAACCGCACTGCGTGGCAACGACAGCGAACTGGGGCTGGCCTTTGACGGCGATGGCGACCGTCTCGGCGTGGTCAGCAAAGACGGCAAGATCATTTATCCGGATCGCCAATTGATGCTGTTCGCCGCCGATGTGTTGAGCCGCAATCCCGGCGCGGAAATTATTTTTGACGTGAAATCCACCCGCAATCTGTTCGGCTGGATACGAGAGCACGGCGGCAAACCGACGCTGTGGAAGACCGGACACTCGCTGGTCAAAGCCAAGATGCGCGAAACCGGGGCGTTGCTGGCCGGCGAGATGAGCGGTCACATGTTCTTCAAGGAACGCTGGTATGGCTTCGATGACGGGCTGTACACGGGGGCACGCCTGCTGGAAATCCTGAGCAGGGTAAATAATCCGAGTGCCACGCTGAACGCCCTGCCGGATGCCTACTGCACGCCGGAACTGCACATCCACACCGCTGAAGGCGAGAACCACGCGCTGCTTGCGCAATTGCAGCAAACCGCAAAGTTTACCGGTGCCGCAATGTTTACTGATGCAAAAGAGATCATCACCCTGGACGGATTGCGCGTGGAATACGCCGACGGCTTCGGGCTGGCGCGCCCCAGTAACACCACGCCGGTGATCGTGTTGCGTTTTGAGGCAGATAGCGAGAATGCGCTGCAACGCATCCAGAACGACTTCCGCAGAATATTTCAGCAGGCCGCACCACACTTGCATCTGCCGTTTTAGATGAGTACGTAAATCATTGCGTAGGGGCGTATGGCAATACGCCCTTTTTCGATACGCCACCAAACCACCAAGGGCGTATGCCATACGCCCCTACGTCCGCGCAACGATCAAATTCGCTCCGCTGCCTGATCCCCCGTGGCGGAAACCGTTTCACGCTGTTGCATCTGCATCCAGTATGTCAACCGCTCGCGGAAGAATTCTTTGAACTGCTCAAGGTCGATCGGTTTGGGCACAAAACTGTTCGCCCCCACCTGATAACTCATCAGCACGTCAGCCTGCGTGTGTTCTGTTGAAAACGCCACGATGGGAATATCACAGGTATCGGCATGCATGCGCAGCGTGCGCAGCACCGCCAAACCATCCAGTTTGGGCAATTTCAGATCCAGCAGGATAATGCGCGGCATTTGTTCATGTTTCGCAACGCTGCCGCTCAACCAATCCAGCACGGCATCGCCACCACCCACCACAGTCAAGTCGATCTCGGGACAAGATACACCCACGGCGCGGCGCGCAAAATCTATTGCCGACAAATCGTCCTCGACCAGCAACACCTTATAACGGGTTGTGTTCACCTGTATCGCTCCTCATCTGCGAGCCTTGATCCAACTTTTTTGGAGTGCGCGGTCGTGCCCGCGCACTCCATAGCCTAAAGCTTGCCCTTTACCCACGCCGTAACAGAAGCCAACGCAGCCGCCAGATTAGCCGGTTGCGTGCCGCCTGCCATCGCCATGTCCGGTCTGCCGCCACCCTTGCCGCCGACTTGCAGCGCGACCATATTCACCAAATCACCCGCTTTGATTTTCGCGGTAAGATCGGGCGTCACACCGGCGATCAGGATAACCTTGCCGTCAGCCACTGCGGCCAGCACAATGGCTGCGGGTTTGAGTTTATCTTTCAGCTTGTCCAGCGTTTCGCGCAGCGTATTGCTGTCTGCCCCTTCCAGCTGGGCGGCCAGCACCTTTACACCATTTATATTCCTGGCCTGATTGAGCAGGTCATCGCCTTGCCCACTGGCCAGTTTCGATTTCAGCCGTGCCAGTTCTTTTTCCAGCGCCTTCACATTGTCGAGAATTTGCGCAACGCGTGCGGCGGCTTCCTGCGGTTGCGTCTTCAGCGCATCCGCCACATGCTGCAATTG
>JANONV010000073.1:0-5235 GCA_031421015.1 Gallionella sp.
GTCGATGCTTTCGAGTGCGACGTTTTCCAGGCCGTTCTCCAAAGACGTGCCTGCATTGCCCGGCGCGACATAGACCTTTTGCACGCGGGCATTCTGTGACAAACGCCAAGCCAGCGCGTGTTCGCGACCGCCGGAACCGATAACTAATAATTTCATGATTTGAATCCGTGAAACGTGAAACGTAAAAATGAAAAATGAAAAGTGAAACCGTGACCCCAATATCCTCCCAACAGGGAGGATCGCGCCATAGGCGCAAGGTGAGCATCACTTTTCACGTTTCACATTTCACACTGTATTGCATCAATGTCTAAAATGCCTGAATCCCGTGAACGCCATCGCCAACCCGTGCTCGTCCGCCGCCGCGATCACTTCCGCGTCGCGCATCGAGCCGCCCGGCTGGATCACCGCTTTGGCGCCTGCTTGTGCCAGCACATCCAGTCCGTCACGGAACGGGAAGAACGCATCCGATGCGACTACTGAACCCGCCAGACTCAGGCCCGCATTCTGCGCCTTGATCGCGGCGATGCGCGTGCTGTCCACGCGGCTCATTTGTCCTGCGCCTACGCCCAGCGTCTGGCCATTTTTACAAAAAACAATCGCGTTGGACTTAACATACTTTGCGACGCGCCAGGCGAACAGCAGGTCTTGCAGTTGTTCCCCGGTGGGCTGGGCTTTGGTCACCACTTTGAGTTGCGCGGCCTGCACGTTGAGCGCATCCGGCGATTGCACCAGCAGGCCGCCGCTGACGCGTTTGAAGTCGAACTGGTTGTGCGCATTGGACAGTGGCACGGTGAGCACGCGCACGTTCTGTTTCGCTGCCGTGACCTTGAGCGCGGCCTCGCTTGCCGATGGCGCGATGATGAGTTCGACGAACTGGTTGGAAGTGATCGCCGCCGCGCTGTCGGCATCCAGCTCGCGGTTGAAGGCGATGATGCCGCCGAACGCGGAAGTGGGGTCGGTGGCATAGGCCAACTGGTAGGCGTTATGCGCGCTGTCGGCGATCGCCACGCCGCACGGGTTGGCGTGCTTGACGATCACGCAGGCTGGCTGATCGAAAGTCTTGACTAGTTCCCACGCCGCATCGGCGTCGACGATGTTGTTGTAACTTAATTCCTTGCCTTGCAACTGCGAGTAGCCGGCAATGCCTGTCCTGAGCAAAGTCGAAGGGCCGCCCGGCACCGGATCAAGATCGCGATAGAACGCCGCGCTCTGGTGCGGGTTCTCGCCGTAGCGCATGTCCTGCACCTTGGCGAAATTGAAATTGATTTGCGCGGGGAATTCGCTCTGGGTGCTGTCGCTGTTGATCGCGGTGAGGTAGTTGCCGATCGCGCTGTCGTAAGCGGCGGTGTGCGAGAACGCCTTCTTTGCCAGATCGAAGCGGGTTGTTTCACTTACCGAGCCATTATTGGTCTGCATCTCGGCCAGCACATCCGCGTAGTCCGCCGGGTCGGTGACGATGGCGACGTGGGCATGATTTTTCGCCGCCGCGCGCACCATCGTAGGCCCGCCGATGTCGATGTTCTCGATAGCGTCTTCCAGCGTGCAGCCGGGTCTGGCGACGGTCGCCGCGAACGGATACAGGTTCACCACCACCAGGTCTATGGTCGGGATGTCGTGCTTTTTTAATGTGGCGACATGCTCCGGCAAGTCACGTCGCGCCAAAATGCCCGCGTGGACTTTCGGTTGCAGCGTCTTGACGCGCCCATCCAGCATCTCGGGGAAGCCGGTGTAGTCCGCCACTTCGGTGACCGGGATGGCGTTGTCGGCGAGCAGCTTGGCAGTGCCGCCAGTGGAGAGTATCTTGATGCCGAGCTGGTTCAAGCCCTGCGCGAATTCGAGCAGGCCGGATTTATCCGACACGCTGATGAGCGCCTGTTTGATTGCTGACATGATGATTCCAAAATTATTTAGAGAAGCCCTCACCTCAATCCTCTCCCGTACGCGGGAGAGGAGGCGAACGAGAAAAACATTTTTATTCGATGCCGCGCTCCAGCATTTTCTTGCGTAAGGTATTGCGGTTGATGCCGAGCATTTCCGCGGCGCGGGTCTGGTTGCCGCCAGCGTGTTCCAGCACCATTTCGAGCAGTGGTTTCTCAACACAATTGATGACCATGTCGTACATCCCGGCGCAAGGTTGTTCGCCATCGAGGTCTTTAAAGTATTCCTTGAGCACCTTGCGCACGTGGCGCGCCATATCATTTTCGTCTATCGGAACACAATTATTCATGCTGCCAGCTCCTCAATGTAATGCAGTTGTGTTCCGCGCTGCGCTTGCTCGGCAAAAAACTCGTCCACTGCCGCCAATTGTTCGGCAGAGACTTCCAATTGATTCATGTGATGGCGGAACTGCGCCGAACCTGTCAAGCCCCTGGTGTACCAGGAAATATGTTTGCGCGCCACGCGCAGCCCGGTGTGTTCGCCGTAGAAATCGTAGAGTTCGTGCACATGCGCCACCAGCACGCGATGGATTTCGCCGACCTCCGGTGGGGGAAGATGTTGACCGGTGTTGAGAAAGTATTCGATCTCGCGAAACAGCCACGGGCGGCCCTGCGCCGCACGGCCGATCATTACGGCATCCGCGCCGGTTTGCTCCAGCACGTATTTGACTTTTTCCGGTGTGGTGATGTCGCCGTTGGCGATGATGGGGATGTTCACGCTGGCCTTCACCGCTGCGATGGTGTCGTATTCGGCATCGCCGGTATAGGCGCAGGCGCGGGTGCGACCGTGTATCGCCAGCGCCTGGATACCGGACGATTCGGCGATTTTGGCGATGCGTATCGCGTTGCGGTTGTGCTTGTCCCAACCGGTGCGTATCTTGAGTGTGACCGGCACGTTCACCGCGCCGACCACCGCTTCCAGTAAGGTCGCCACCAGCGGTTCATTTTGCAACAGCGCGGAACCGGACATCACGTTGCAGATTTTTTTGGCCGGACAGCCCATGTTGATGTCGATGATTTGCGCGCCGTGATCCACATTGTATTTGGCGGCTTGCGCCAGCATGTCGGGATCGGCGCCGACGATCTGCACCGAAATCGGATCGACCTCGCCTTCGTGGTTGGCGCGGCGCAGGGTCTTTTCCGAGCCGTACAACAGCGAATTGGAGGACACCATCTCGCTCACCGCCATGCCCGCTCCCATGCGCTTGCACAACATGCGAAAAGGCCGGTCGGTCACCCCCGCCATGGGGGCGACGATAAGGTTGTTTTTTAACTGGTAGGGGCCGATACGCATGCTGATTCTTTTCCGCGAGGGGGAGCGATTATAAATGAAACTTGGCGCCATGTTATGATTGTTGCCATGAATTTCGATGTCGTGATTATTGGCGGCGGCTTGGTGGGCGCCAGCCTGGCCGCCGCGCTCAAGCACAGCGGGCTGTCGCTTGCGCTGGTGGAAAGCCAGCCCGTGTTCATGCGGCACAGCGCACCAGCCAGTAACGCCCATTTCCCCCACCCCAACCCTCCCCCGGAGGGAGAGGGGGCAATCGAATCGCTGCGCGAGCTTCACTTTAACGCTTGGGATAGCCGCATTTACGCCCTCAGCCCGGGCAGTCGCAGCTTCCTCGAACGCTCCGGCGCATGGTCTTTGCTCGATGGCAGCCGCATCGCGCCGGTCGAAGCGATGCGGGTGTTCGGCGACACGGGCGCGGAACTGGAATTGGACGCCTATCAGATGGGCGTGGCGGAACTGGCGTGCATCGTGGAAAACCGCGCGCTGCAACAGGCGCTGTGGCAAGTATTGCAGCAGCAGGAAAATCTGACCTTGTTGTGCCCGGCGCGTTGCGCCTCGCTCACGTTTGCCAATGATGCAGCCGATCTCACACTGGAGGACGGGCGCACCTTCGACACGTTACTGGCGCAGCCAGCCGTTTGCGGGAGAAGGTGCGATGCGGACACTCCCGCACCCGTCGGCTCCGCCGCACCGTGTCGTGGCCGCACCCTGAGCGCCAAGCTTGTGGTCGGCGCCGATGGGGGCGATTCCTGGGTGCGCAAGCAGGCGGGCATCAGCGCCGCGCCGGTGGATTACCGGCAACACGGCGTGGTCGCCAACTTCACCACCGAGCGGGCGCATCGCGGCATTGCGTATCAATGGTTCCGGATTGACGGCATCCTCGCCCTGTTGCCGCTGCCGGGTCTGCGGGTTTCGATGGTATGGTCGGTCGGTCCCGAAGAATCGGCGCGGCTGCAAGCGCTCGCTCCTGACGAGTTATGCGCGCAAGTCGAAGCCGCATCGCAGCACACACTGGGTAAACTGCAACTCATCACGCCGCCCGCCGCTTTTCCGCTGCAAATGCTGGTGCTGCCGAAAATCACCGCGCCGCGCATGGCGCTGATCGGCGACGCCGCGCACAACATGCACCCGCTGGCGGGGCAGGGGGTGAATACCGGCTTTCGCGACGCGCGCCAATTGGCGCAGATACTCATGGAACGCGGCGCGCAAAACGATTGCGGCGATGCGCGCTTGCTGCGCAGTTATGAACGAAAACGCAAGGAAGACCTCTATACTATGCAGGCGGCGACATACGGGCTGAAGCATTTATTCAATAATGACGTTCCGTTGCTGCGCGCCGTGCGTAATCTGGGGCTGAGCGCGACCAATCGCATCACCCCGTTGAAAAAAATGTTGATGCAACACGCCCTAAATTAAAATTAACCGAAAAGCCTGAATTAACCCGAAGAAAGCATCCCATGAAAATACTGATCGCCCTGTTTCTGTTCGCTTTGCTACCTTCCGCGCACGCCGGGGAGAAAGAAATCCGCCAGTCGCTGCAAAGCAAATTCCCCGACATCGGCAGTCTCGAACATATCGTCATAACGCCATATGCCGGGCTGTATGAAATTGTTGTTGACGGCCAAATGTTGTACACCGATGCAAAAGGGCTGTACCTGTTCGACGGCAACGTGATCGAGGCAAAAACCCGCCGTAACATGAGCGAGGAGCGGCGCCGCCAGTTATTCGCGATCGATTTCAACAAGCTGCCGCTGGAGCTTGCGCTGAAAAAAGTGAAGGGCAACGGCAAGCGCAAGCTGGCTCAATTCACCGATCCGAATTGCAGTTTCTGCAAGCGGCTGGAGAAAGAATTGGCTCAGATCAACGATATTACGTTATACAGCTTCCTTTATCCGATTTTTCCGGGCTCGGACGAAATCGTGCGGAATGTGCTGTGCTCAAAAAATCCGGTTCAAGCGTGGGACGACTGGATGTTGAATGGTATCGCTCCCAAGAAAGCCTCTTGTG
>JANONV010000074.1:0-2375 GCA_031421015.1 Gallionella sp.
TCTGCAGATCCGCATCCGGAATCGTATCGCTCGAGCTGATGAATACAACATCGAATCCCGCCAGCGCAAGTTGCTTAAGATAATAGTGCACATTCTCCCTGACAATGCTCCCATTATCATAGCTGCAGAAGAGGCATACCGGCTTGGCGTGATTCGGTGATATCGCTCCTTCCCTGGAATACCTGACTTGGGGCTTTTCGCCTGCCTTCTCTTGTGTGAGTGCATAGAGCGACAAGTTACACAGGTATTGCAGATCCCTGATTATCGTCTTGATCGCCCACTTCACAGACAAGATGCCATGCTCCTTACAAGATTCGGTCACTCCGCTACCGGTATTAACCTACGCTGCCGCAGCCTCATCATCCCATGAGAGTACCTTGATTCCGTTCGTTCGACCCCAGAAAACAAGTGATGCACGTAATGGACCCTGAACATCAGGCAACATCCATATTTCGGAGACACGCTTGTCCGGACGCAGCCAGCCGTGCAGCGAAAGCCTGATCACCGCACCCAGGCTCATCGATCGATTGGGCATATGCAGGCAAAAAAGCTGGGGGACGGGTTTGCGTGTGAGCCAATGAACGCACCCACCTTCACGGAACACGATCTCGATCGCATCAAGAAGGTCCGATGGAAGATCCTCCAGCGAACGGCGGGCCGAGAATAGCAGAACATTGCGCCGCGCGTTGGGATAGCGTGAGAAATAAAGGTTACGGTTGTGCCGCACCAGTTCCAGATAAGACAGGCTACGGCCAAATGAGCCGCCGCCCTTGTGATAAATGCTCGCGGTGGGATGCACGCCGATGCGCCAGCCCAGCAGGTCGAGCCGGCGGCCCAGGTCGATATCTTCGTAATAGCCACGGCCGAACACCGGATCGAAACCGCCGATTTCCTGGAATACATCGCGCCGGATCAGAAACGCGTAGCCGCGCAGGCGGTGCGTCAGGATATAGCCGCCCGGCTGCCGCGGATACTGGTTGAGGTCATAGGTGGCGTAGTAGTTGCCGGAGGGGATGATGACCGCCAACTTTGGATCAGCCGCCATCGCGGCGCACAGCGGCGGCAGAAAGTCCTCGCTCGCTTCGGTGTCCGAATTGAGCACCAGCACGTAGGACGCGTCGGAGCGGCCGACTGCCTCATTCACCGACAAGCCGAAACCCTGGTTCTTCGGTGCGTGATGGACACGCACGCACTCATACGGCAACTGGTCAAGCATCTCGCGCGTCTCGGCGTCGGAGGCGTCATCCTGGACATAAATATATCTGATGGAATGGCCGAGGCAGGCAACGATGGAGTCGATACAGCGCCGCGTCAGCGCAGGCGCGTTGTAGACCGGGATCACCACGTCGACGGATGGTATTGCCGACGCATTTATTTCGGCTGGTAACCTGACGGGTGACTCAGCTGGCAATTCGGTTGACAACTGAGCTTGTCCGGAGCCCTGAATTTCCGCAAGCGCCACTGTCTGCTGCGCACCTTCCGCTAATTTTTCGGCTGAAACGCGCTCGCCCTGAGGGACCTGATCCGCTACGGGCTTTGTCCGTACCTGCGACTCCAGCAAGGCCACAAAACGCGGCAATACATCGGGGCCTCCGACATGGAGCATTTCGTCGATGAAGCGCTGTCGATGTTCCTCGATATAGAAGGAATCACAGCCATTGCGAAGAAAACCATCAATCTTTTCGTACACATCATCCCGGCAACGCAACTCTGTCTCGGGCATGTAATGGGCCACCGTGGAACGTCCTGCAATCAGGTAGTCGGCCGCCAGCACCGGTTTGTTCGCCTTGACCGCCTCAAACGAAACCGAAGTGGCAAGATCGACAATGACATCCGCCCACTCCAACAGAAGGGCGGAATGAATACCGCCGCCCGCCACGCTCACGTTCGGCAGGCGCCGCAGCGAGGAATCCCTGGTCAGGGTTTGCTGCCAGCCGCCGCGCGTATGCGGTTTGATCATCAGTTCCACGCCGGGGAAAGAAGCGATCAACTGCACCACATAACCGACCTCCTCCCAGAATGTCGTGAAATTACTCTTTCTCAGAAACATCAGCACTTTGAGCCGGCTGTCGGAACGAGGCAGCGGCGAAGGCGGCAACAACGTGGCGAGCTTGGTCAGCCATTCGTCGCAATAGCGCGGCGAACCCAGTACGGCGATTTTCTGGTTGTCCATGAATGGGCGAAAGCGTCCGGCGCATAACTCGTTTGGCACCACCAGCTTGTCGAACATGCGTCCGGCAGAAAACAGTGCATCGGGCCCGAGTTTCAGCTCATTGCGTCGTATCAGTTGACTGGCATGCGGACTGTCACCATGCGGCAGCGACACGATACCGAGACCTGCGGCGTGCGCCTTCGACACCACGATTTCGACCCAC
>JANONV010000075.1:0-1529 GCA_031421015.1 Gallionella sp.
CCCGCATAACCGACCACGATGTTCAGCCCGAGCGCCAGCATGATGTAGAGCAACGCGAAATCCGCGATGCGCACCCAGCCGCGCCCGAACAGCGCGTCGGTGACGAAGGGCAACAGCAGCAGTGCGGCTAGCAGCAGCCAGAACGCGAATTTCGTAGGTTGGGTTAGCAGCTTCATCTCGTAATTCGATTACGCAATAAAAAATGACCTATCGTTATCGGGTGCGTTCCACGCACCATCTTTGATACAAAAACGGTGCGTGGAACGCACCCTACCAAAACCGCAAAAACTTTAAGCGCGCTCGGCAATGCGCTCTCCCAGTAGGCCGGAAGGCCGGAACACCAGCACGGCGATCAGCACGAAAAAGGCGAACACGTCCTGATAGTTGCTGCCCAAAAATCCGCCGGTCAACTCGCCTATATCGCCCGCGCCCAGGCTCTCGATCAAGCCGAGCAACAAGCCGCCCAGCACCGCGCCGCGCAGATTGCCGATCCCGCCCAGCACCGCAGCGGTGAAGGCTTTCAGGCCAAGCATAAATCCCATGTAGTAGTGCGCCATCCCGTAGTTGGCGCTGACCATCAACCCGGCTATCGCGGCCAGCGCCGAGCCGAGCATGAAGGTGATCGAGATCACGCGATTGATGTCCACGCCCATCAATTGCGCGGCATGCTGGTTCTCGGCCACCGCGCGCATCGCGCGCCCCAGCCGGGTGCGATGCACGACCACCATCAGCCCCGCCATGATCGCCAGCGCCATGACGAAAATGATGATCTGGATATCGTTGACGATCGCGCCGCCGAAAGTATGCGAAGTGTTGGCGATCAATTGCGGGAAGGCGTGATATTCGCGTCCCCAGATCATCATGGCGAGATTCTGCAACACGATGGATACGCCGATCGCGGTGATCAGCGGCGCCAGGCGCGGTGCATGGCGTAGCGGGCGGTAGGCGACGCGCTCGATGCTGTAGCCCAGCGCCATGCAACCCAGCATCGCCAACCCTAAACTCAAAGGTAATGCCAACAGCGGCGGCACGCCCAGACCCAGTAATGCGGTGAGTGCGGACAGCGCCAGCATCGCGCCTATCATCACCACTTCGCCGTGCGCAAAGTTGATCAGGCCGAGGATGCCGTACACCATGGTGTAACCCAGCGCGACCAGCGCGTACACGCTGCCTTGCACCAGGCCATTGATGATTTGCTGAAGAAAGATTTCCATTGCGGAAAAAAGGACTGAGTGCCAAGGTGCGAGGACTGAGGGGTAAAGACTTTACTCGCACCCCAGTCCGCACACCTCAGTCCTGCCTCACCTCGCCCAGCGTTTCCAGAGGCTGCCACTTGCCCTGTTGCACTTGATAAAGCGTGATGGCGCCGCCCTTCAAATCGCCTTTTTCATCGAACTGTATCTTGGCCGTCACCCCGTCGTGTGAAATGCCGGCGAGCGCGGGCAGATATTTTGCCGGCTCCACCGAATCGGCTTTTTGCATCGCGGCGATCATCACATTCACCGCATCGTAGCAGTACGGCGCGTATA
>JANONV010000076.1:0-2018 GCA_031421015.1 Gallionella sp.
CGCATGGCTGACGCCGCTTAGTGAAAAGCCGATAGCGATGAGTGCTGCTATTAGTATTTTGTGTTTCATGGCTTGTTCTCCTGTTTAAAATTGAAAAAAATGATGGTGTGATTCGCTGCCATAACATTCACCACCCGGTGAATCCCTGCTGGATCGGTTTGTGGGTGAATTCGAACATGAGTCGTCGTCTCCGCACGCAAGGTTCAAAGCGGTGGCCCTGCGCTTCTTCACGGCGCCTCGACCAGTTCCACGCGCCGGTTTTTGGCGCGACCGTCCTCGGCGCGGTTGCTGGCAACCGGCGCGGCGTAAGCGACGCCGGTCGGCTTGAGGCGCGCGGGCGCGATGCCGTACTGGCGGGTTAAGACCTGCACGACCGACTCTGCGCGCTTACGCGAGAGTTCGAGGTTGTAGGCGTAATCGCCGGCGGAATCGGTGTGACCAACGACCAGCAGCTTGAGCGTCGGGTTCTGTTTGAGGAGATTGCCGATTTCATCCAGCGCCGATTTCGATTCTGGCTTGACCTCGGCGCGATTGGTGTCGAAATAGATGCCGTACAGCGCCACCCGTCCCTTGGCCGCGATCTCGCGCGCCATGGCGGCGGCGTCCACCTGCACTTGGCCGGTCTGCATGGCCTTCACCTCAATAATATCGAGCTGGGTGAAGACACGGTTCTTGTTGACGCCGCCCACGCCATAGGCCGCGACCGTGTACAGCACGACCACCACCTCGCCCTCGGGTCGAGTCAGCTTCACCACCAGATATTTCTGGTCGCGCTCAGCGTGGTGCATGATCGCGGGCACGCCCAGCGCGTAACTAAATTCGCGCCCGCAGGCCTTGTCCAGGCAACTGTGAACCTTGGTAAAACCACCGTTGCGCAGCGACAGCTCATAATTGCGGAACACCTCAAGCGCCGTGCGCCCGACCGGGGCGCGATAGTGCAGGCGCGTGATGCGGCCTTCATACGCTTGCGACGACGTCGGGCCCCGATGGCTGCTTTCTGAAGGGCCGGTCGGCGCCACGTAGCGGTCGAATTCCTTCGCTTGGTACTTCAGGATTTCCGAGCCCGCATAGCGCGACACCAGGGGATGATCCTTCGCACCGGCGACATCGGCGGCGTGAACTGAAACCGCTGTCACCAGCAGCATCAAACTTGATAACAAGTAGCGTAATGTCGTCATGAGAGTTTCCAGTTGTTAGCCGAGCGGGCTGTGGCGTTAACGCGGGATAGGGCCAGAGACCACCGGAATGAACGGCGCCCCGAAAGAAAGCGATAGGTTGATCGGGCTGACCGTGTGGTCCTCGTACAGAAGTGCAGCGCCTCCAGAAAATAGAACCAACAAGCATTTATAGTTTGTCGCTTCGCTGGGGGGGAGGTCAGTGTACCCAGGCCCTCTTACTCTTACACTCACATTGACCACTACATCGGTATCCACGGCCCCGCTGCTGAAATTGTTTTGTTTGATGCTCCTAGCCATCTGGGCGCCGCTCGCATCGTAGACCATACAGACGACTCTGTAGCCCAGATGTCTTCCCGGGGGCAGGTTGACGAGCCGCAGTGGCACGGTAAAAACGAAATGCGGCTCGGGTGGCCACGGTTTAGCGTGTGTCTTTGTAGCAGCGTGTGTCATTGTGGCAGAAACCATAGCCACAACGCCCAACAGAGTTGCCGTGAGTTTGCGTGTCATTTTCATGTCTTCCTCCTGTGCTGCAGATTGAACTTCCTAAACCCTGATGTTTAGCGAGCCGAACTGGCGCCGGTGACAGTCAGGCCTTCGGTTCGTATTCTTATCGACGTGACTGGAAGCCGTACTTCCGTGCCGGTGCCGGTGCCGGTGACAGTCAGGCCTTCGGTACGTATTCTTTTCGACGTGACTGGAAGCCGTACTTCCATGCCGGTGCCGGTGCCGGTGACAGTCAGGCCTTCGGTCCGGATACTCACGGGATAGCTGCGTGGGCCGGGTGCTGTTGGCGTCTCCGTTTCCACCGGAGGTGGCGGCTGAGGAGGTGGCGTCGAGCCT
>JANONV010000077.1:0-8950 GCA_031421015.1 Gallionella sp.
CCCCACTGCGGCGCGACAAAATAATCGCCCTTGAGGATGCTCGACACCGAATGCGCCAGAATCTGCACCGGCGCCATGCCCGGCCCGATCGGCGTCACCTGCATGGTGCCCACACCGGCTGCCGACGCGCCGATCAGCACGATCTTGTCGCGATATTTTTCCGCCGGAATCTTGCCGGTCAGCACGTCGTAAAAAGAATCCACCGGAAAGGCAGGCCGCCCGTCCTTGTCCTTGTAAAAATAAGTTTGCATCCGCAACGCCGAGTCTGTGGCGATTTTCTGATTGCCCAACTGCACGCCCTCGCCCAGATTGACCTGTATGTCTTTAGTCTCGAGATTGAGACTTCTGGCCGCCAGCACCAATGACAGGGAAGGATAATACTGATCGTAATAACCGATCACCAGCGGCTCGGAACGCACCGCGCCATCCACATCGGGAAAACTGTTGAGATGCCCGATCGCCAGGGTCTGGCTGCCCAACACCGGGATCGGGACCAGCACGCCATGGGAGGACAACGGCAGCGCGCCGGAGCCGCCGGCATCCTTCACATTGGCGAGATTATTGCGCAACACGTAGTCGGGCAACGCCTGATCGGGCTTGCCTTGCGGTTCGCCCAAATCGAAGAACATGCCCAGCAACACATCATTCGCCTTGGCCATGCTGTCGCTGAGCTTTTGATCGTTATCGAGACTCTGCATCGCCTCCAGGAGCAACGCGTCCAGTTCGGCAATTTCAGCCCGATGTGTGGGGTTAGCGGTGTTTCTAAGCGATGAGCGGGCGACCAGTTCGGCTATATTATTGATGTAGACCATGCCCGCGTCGACTTGCGGCTCAAAGAAAAAAACCACGTAGCCGATGACTTTCGCATGGCCCGCCGCCAGAATATCCACCATATTGGCGTGTATCTCGCGCGGCCACGGCCAGCGACCGAGATTGGCGATGCTTTGATCGTCGATCGCGATCACCGCGATCTTGTCGCTCGGCGTTCGCGAGGAAGCCAAAACGCTCAAGTCATAAGCCTTGCGCTCCAGGCTCTGCATCAGGTCACTGTTGGCGCCGAGAAAAAACACCAATGCGACCAGCAAACCCACGAACCAGTCCTTCTGCCAGAACAACCACTTATTCATGCGACCCCCTGACACCTGTTGTCGAGCAACTTATGCTGCGGATATTAAGGTATTTCTCAATAACACACCACAACCCTTGCGATACTTATTGGCAATTTGGCTTAATCCGACAAACCGGGTTGAAGGTCGCGCTTATTTGACCAAAATCACCGGACATTCCGCGAAATGCAGCGCCTTGTGCATGGGCGTATCGAGCGATCGCTTCTGCCGGTGTGCCGATGCTGATGTGGTATTGGTAGGGCAGCCCGGTGGCAAGCAGGAAGTGGGAAGAGCGTAGCGAGGGGCCGGAGCGGTGCTACACACCCCAGTGGGCAGTGGGGAAAGCACTCCGCACTCCCCACTCCCCACTATCCCTTTAACACTCCTTGCATCGTGCGCCCCATCTCCGCCGGATTGCGCGTGATGTGTATACCGCATTCTTCCATCACCGCCAGTTTCTCGTTAGCCCCGCCCTGCCCGCCGGAGATGATCGCGCCGGCATGCCCCATGCGCTTGCCGGGCGGCGCGGTCACGCCAGCGATGAAGCCGACCACCGGCTTGTTCATGTTGCCCTTGATCCAGCGCGCGCATTCTTCCTCGTCGCTGCCGCCGATCTCGCCGACCATGATCACCGCATCGGTGTCCGGATCGTCGTTGAACAATTTCATCACATCGAGATGCTTCAGGCCGTTGATCGGATCGCCGCCGATGCCGACGCAGGATGATTGCCCCAAGCCCAATTCGCTCAATTGCCAGACCGCCTCGTAGGTCAGCGTGCCGGAACGCGACACCACCCCGATGCGCCCCTTGCGGTGGATGTGTCCGGGCATGATGCCGATCTTGATCTCGTCCGGCGTAATCAGCCCGGGGCAGTTCGGTCCGATCAGCAAGGTTTTTTTACCCTGCATCTTGTAACGCGTGCGCAGCATATCATGCACTGGAATACCTTCAGTGATGCAGATCACCAAATCCAATCCCGCTTCAACCGCCTCGTCTATCGCCGCCGCCGCATACGCGGGCGGCACGTAAATCACCGACACCGTCGCGCCGGTTTGCGCCCTGGCTTCGGCCACGCTGTTGTAGATCGGGATGCCCTCGAAGCTCTGCCCGCCCTTGTTCGGCGTGACGCCCGCGACAAAGCAATTTGCGCCATTCGCGTAAGCCTTGCAGTGGATGGTATGAAACTGGCCAACCTTGCCGGTCATGCCCTGGGTCATTACTCTGGTGTTTTTATCGATCAGGATGGACATTACACACCCCTCGCGGCAGCAACCGCTTTCTGCGCCGCATCCGCCATGTCGTTGCCGGAAATGATAGGCAAACCCGATTCCGCCAGGATCTTTTTTGCCGATCTCGACATTGGTGCCTTCCAGCCGCACCACCAGCGGCACATTCAAATGCACCTCGCGCGCCGCCGCCACCACGCCTTCTGCGATCACGTCACACTTCATGATGCCGCCGAAAATGTTAACCAGAATCGCTTTCAATTTTGGATTGTGCAGCATCAGCTTGAACGCCTCGGTGACTTTTTCCCTGCTCGCGCCGCCGCCGACATCGAGAAAGTTTGCCGGATTGCCGCCATACAGCTTGATGATGTCCATGGTCGCCATCGCCAAGCCCGCGCCATTCACCAGGCAGCCGATATCACCGTCCAGCGAGATATAACTCAGGTCGAATTTCGACGCTTCGATCTCGGCGGGGTCTTCCTCATCCAGATCGCGCAACGCGACGATCTCGGGATGGCGATACAGCGCGTTACCGTCAAAATTGAACTTCGCATCCAATGCCAGCGCGCGACCGTCGGCGGTGAGCACCAGCGGATTGATCTCGGCCAGCATCGCATCCTTCTCGACAAAGGCGCGATACAGACCTTGCAGCACGGTGACTGCGCCCGCTATCGCCGCATCGGGGATGCCGATGTTGCGCGCGACCTGCGCAGCGTCCGCTGCGCTTAGTCCGGCGCAGGGATCGATGCGCACGGTGTGTATCTTCTCCGGGCTACGCTTGGCAACTTCTTCGATCTCCATGCCGCCCTCGCTGCTGGCCAGCAACGCGACACGCTGCGTGCTGCGATCGATCACCATGCCCAGATAATATTCCTGGACGATCTGCGCGCCTTCCTCGATCAGCAGGCGGCGCACCGCCTGGCCCTCAGCGCCGGTCTGATGCGTGACCAGATGCATGCCCAATATCTGCTGCGCTGTGCTGCGCACTTCATCCAGTGTATGTGCCACTTTCACCCCGCCGCCCTTGCCGCGCCCGCCGGCGTGAATCTGCGCCTTCACCACCCATCCCGCACCGCCCAACTGCTGCGCGGCAGCCACCGCCTCAGCGACGCTGAAACACGCGATGCCGCGCGGGGTTGGGACACCAAAGTGCCGAAGGATTTCCTTGCCCTGATATTCGTGAATTTTCATAATGAATGATTGCTTGATCGCAACGCACGCGATTGGCGCGCAGGTGCAATCTTACCTAAATACTTCTTGCCGCATGTGCCAGATTGAAACACCGAGTAAGTCAGGGGCGATTCAAGGGCGCCTCTAAAAATTCAGAGTTCGCCCAAATGCAAGGCGCGGAAAAAATTTTAGTTCCGGCTAACCTTCAGGTTATGCCGGAACTAAAATGATTTTTAGAGGTGCCCTCAACTCATTCGAACAACTCCGCTTCGGCGAGGGCTTTACCTTGTGCGTCTTTGCCAGAAAGCGCAGGTGCGCCTTGCAGCTTCCAATCTATCGCCAACGCCGGATCATCCCAGCGTAGGCACCGCTCGTGTTCCGGAAACCAGTAATCGGTGGTCTTGTACAAAAACTCCGCCGTGTCCGAGAGGACGACAAAACCGTGCGCGAAGCCTTCCGGTATCCACAACATGCGTTTGTTTTCAGCGGACAATTCCAATCTGACGTGCTGCCCGAAAGCAGGGGAGTTTTTTCGTATGTCCACTGCAACATCGAGCACTGTTCCTTGCACCACGCGCACCAGCTTGCCTTGCGGATGCCGGATTTGATAGTGCAAACCACGCAGTACGTTTTTAGCCGAGCGCGAGTGGTTGTCCTGCACAAAATCCACATCGCGCCCGATCATCTCGGCAAGCTTGCGCCGATTGTGGCTTTCAAAAAAGAAGCCGCGATCGTCGCCAAACACTTCGGGTTCGATGATCAGCAAATCGGGGATGGCGGTTGGGATGGCAATCATTTGAGTTTTTTCGCGTGTTGGATCGTCTGAATGAAACGCGCACCGCGATTGGCGCGCAGTCGCAATTTTACCAAATTTAAGGGGCAGGCGAGGGATTGATTATTCCGATTCGCGTTAAAAACGGCAACAATTCTGCCGGATGCGGGAGCGGTCACCGAATAGGTGATTCCAATTTTCGTTACAAATTATGGCAAAAAAACAGCCGCCATTTCGGGCGGCTGCTGAGTAATTGTTGCTGTTTTACAACTGGCATCTCTTAGTGATCGGCAGCTCCGGGGACGACCTTGAAGACGGAAGGAACGGCATCGCCTTCGACCACCAGCAGGCCGGCTCCGCCCTTGGCCAGACGGGACAGGGCATGGTCAACCAGAATGTAAGTGCCGGGAACTTGAAGCTTGAACTCGACCATGGTCGCGCCACCGGGTGCGACCGAGGTGGTTTGCACGTCGGCCAGAGGCTTGGAGGTCAGGGATCCTTCGCGATAAACACGATCGAACATCTCGCCGATGACATGGAATGATGAGGTCAGGTTAGGGCCGCCGACACCGAACCAAATGCGCACGGTTTCGCCGACTTTGGCTTTCAGCGGGTTCTTGATCAGGGCATCGGCTGCGCCGTTGAACACCACGAAGCTGGCTTCCTCTTCGTCCAGCTTGTCTTCGTCGAAGGTCAGCACGCCTTTGGCGCCGCGCTTCTCATGGGTATAAATGTCGCCTTGCATCACATATAGCTCACGGTCCACTTTGGGCAGGCCTTTGGCGGGCTCAACCAGAATCAGGCCGTACATTCCATTGGAAATATGGTGCGGAATGTTGGGAGTTGCGCAGTGATAAACAAATATTCCGGGGACGATCGCCTTGAAGAAAAAGCGCTTGGACTCGCCGGGGATCACCTGGGTCGCGCCGGCGCCGCCGCCGGGACCGGTTACCGCATGGAGGTCGATGCTGTGCATGAATTTGCTGTCTTTGTCGTTAGTCAGGGTGAGGTCGGCCGTGTCGCCGACGCGCATGCGCAGGAACGGGCCGGGAACCTTGCCATCGAACGTCCAGTATTCATAGGCGGCGCCCTCATCAATGCGAGCGGTGATTTCTTTGCTGGTTATTTCCAGTTTGTGATGCCTGGACGCACCCTTGGCCAAAGGACCGGGCATATCCGCAGCATCGCGTGAAATGTTAACGTTCGGCGCCAATACCAGTTCGGGTGTATCGGCGGCAACTGCCGGCGCTGCCATGCCTGCAAGGGAAATACTTAATGCGGAAAATAGCCGCAACAGGATTGCTGCAGGTTTATTTTGGTTATGCATAGCCGTTCCTCCTCTAGTGGTTCAGTTGCGGTTGAATCCTCATTCGGAAAACATGTATTCGGTAATATTGTTTTGGATGCTGGTGTAAAAACAGCGAATTGTCAAGAAGAGAGGGATTCGCCTCGGCACGTTCGGAGCGCCGTATGTAGCCAGCGTGGTTACCCATATTTCCGGGGCGATGTGGTGCCGCTTGTCGGATTCGAACTGACGACCTACCGCTTACAAGGCGGTTGCTCTACCAACTGAGCTAAAGCGGCGTTACGGGAAAAACGAGGATTGCCTGAAGATCGTTTGCAAGCTGGTGGGTCGTGCCAGATTCGAACTGGCGACCAACGGATTAAAAGTCCGCTGCTCTACCGGCTGAGCTAACGACCCCTATGCAAAGGAGCGCGAATTATACGGATTTAGCCCACCCTGTCAACGCAAAATGCCGCCATCAACGCGTACACGGCTATGCATTGCAATAAGCTGTCGGGTCTGCTACGCCGGCGGCGGAAAATCCGGCGCGGCGCAGGCGGCAGGCATCGCACACACCACAGGCGCTCCCCGATTCGTCGGCTTGGTAGCAAGAAACCGTCTGCGCGAAATCCACGCCCAGCGCTTGGCCCTGTTTGATGATCTCCGCCTTGGTCAGGCTCAGCAACGGCGCGTGCACGGTGAGCGGGCATCCTTCCACGGCGGCTTTGGTGGCGAGATTCGCCATGCGCTGGTAAGCCTCGATATAAGCCGGACGACAATCGGGGTAACCGGAGTAATCCACCGCATTCACGCCGATGAAAATGTCCCGAGCTTGCAAGACTTCTGCCCAGGCCAAGGCCAGTGACAGCATGATGGTGTTGCGGGCAGGGACGTAAGTCAGCGGGATGCCCTCGGTGGGACGTTGCGGCACGGCGATGCTGTTATCTGTCAGCGCCGAGCCGCCAAAGCCGGTGAGATCGATGTTCACCACCCGATGCTCATGCGCGCCCAGCAATTGGGCGACGCGCTGTGCGGCAGCCAGTTCGGCGTGGTGGCGTTGCCCATAATCCACGCTTAATGCGTAACAAGCAAAACCTCGTGCGCGCGCCATCGCCAGCACGGTTGCGGAATCCATTCCGCCGGATAGCAGAACCACTGCAATTTTCATGTTTAGGGTACCTCTAAAAATTCAAATTTCCAGGCCAGACAAGGCGCGAGCAAAAAATTGTGACGCCGCATATATTTGATATGTAAGGAGTAATTTTTTGTGAGCAACGCAGTATGGCGACGAAATATGGATTTTTAGAGATACCCTTCAGTGTCCCGGCCTGTTGTCCCATAACAGCTTGTGCAACTGAACCTGCAAGCGCACGGGTAAACGGTCGCGCAAGATCCACTCGGCCAACTGCGTGGCATCCAGCACGCCGTGTACAGGCGAAAACAGCACGGCAAATTTTTCGGCCAGCTGATGTTGCTGCATGATTTTTTTGGCCCACTCGTAATCGGCTTCGTCGCACAACACGAACTTGATTTCGTCATGCGCAGTCAGCAGCGTTAAATTTTCCCAGCGATTCTTTTCGACCTCGTTCGATCCGGGCGTTTTGATATCCACCACACGCATCACGCGCGCATCCACTACGCCGATGTCCAGCGCGCCGCCGGTCTCCAATGAGACCTGGTAGCCCGCATCGCACAAGTCGCGCAGCAGCAGCGGGCAATTCTTTTGCGCCAGCGGTTCGCCGCCGGTGACGGTGACGTAGCGCGGCGCGTATCCGGCGACCCGCTTGAGGATTTCTGCCACGCTCATGTTCTCCCCTCCCGTAAAGGCATAAGCGGTGTCGCAGTAAGCGCAACGCAACGGGCATCCGGTCAAACGAATGAACACCGTGGGCAGTCCGACGCGACTGGTTTCGCCTTGCAGGGAATGGAAAATTTCAGTGATGCGCAGTTGCGGCACGTTATTGCATTCTCATTAGAAAAGGTTGTGTTTTTGTGGGAGCGGATTTTAACACCCTCCGGGTGCGAGAACCTCTGCGAGGCAAAGTCAGGCAATCCGCTACCCGACAAGTCGGGTGTGGAGTTGACACAGCCGCGACTGTAAATTATCGCGGCGAAAGCCGCTCCCACATCGGCGCGTCCGAATCGGCGTGCGACATGCTACTTGGGGGTGGCGAGCAGCTTCTTGGCTTTGCTGGCGGCTTCGCTGGCGGGATACTTGGCGACGAGTTGTTGGAGCGTTTTGCGCGCCACAACGGATCGCTTCAAGCCGCGCTGGCAGGCCGCAATGCCAAACAGCGCATCGGCCGCTTTAGGTGTGTGGGGAAAATCGTTGAGCAAGCGCTGATAGGTGGTAAGGGCGCCATTGTAATCTTTCAACGCAAATTGGGATTTGCCCAACCAATAATTCGCATTGGCAACGTGTGCCGAATCGGGATATTGATTGAGGAACTCCTGAAATGCCTTGGCCGCATTCGCATGGTTGCCGCCCTTGAACAAACCGTAGGCGGACTCGAAGGCGCGATTCTCCGGAGCCGGATCGGATGGATCGGCAGGGATGGCTGCCACAGGTAAAACGGCACTTGCCGGAACGACTTCTTTAGCGGCTTCCTTGGCGGCAGCTTGCTTAACAGCCTCCTTGGCGGCGGCCTCCTTGGCGGCCTCCTCGGCAGATTCAAAACGGCGCAAGCGCGTATCCAGATCCACATAAAAATCCTTTTGCCGCTTTTCGGCCGCTTGCAGGCCGTGCGCTATTTCTTCATTTTGTCCGCGCAGCTTGCGGATTTCACTGTTCAGTGCCTCGATCTGGCTTTGCAAATCCAGCATGGATTTAACCTGTTGCTTGGCGGTATCTTCCAGTACCCGCAGGCGCGCCTCAAGTTGCTGGATTTGTTTGCGCGCATCGTCGTCGGCAAACAACCCCGCCTGCGCGGGAGCGACGAAACACAAACCCAACAACATCAGGACGCGCAACTTCATCACGCTAGAGCTTAATACTTGATATCGGTACGGCGATTTTGCGACCAGGATGATTCATTATGGGCGGATGCCGCTGGCCTTTCTTCGCCATAGCTGGACGTCTCGACCTGGCTGCCCCGGGCGCCGCCCAACACCAGCATTTTCTTGACGCCGTCGGCACGGCGTTGTCCGAGCGCAAGGTTGTATTCGTTGCTGCCGCGCTCATCCGCATTGCCTTCCAGGCGAACGGTGCGAGCAGGATGCCCGCTCAAATAGGCTGCATGTGCCTGGACAACAGGCTTGTCGCCATCCTGTACGGCGGAAACATCGAACGGATAATACACGCTGCGCTTGGCCAGGATATTGTTCGTATCATTCAATGGATCACTCTCCTCCACGGATGTGGTGACTGGCTCCGCCGTCGAGCTCGATGCTG
>JANONV010000078.1:0-5229 GCA_031421015.1 Gallionella sp.
AAAGAGACGTAGGGTGGATGCGCTGCGCTTATCCACCCTACACTTTTTGCCGAGAACAAATTTACCCTGGTGGCGCAGGCTACTGCAAGGATTTTTGAAAAAACGTCTTTCCTGCTACCATACTGCCCTTGATAAATTCTGGGTCGGAATGACGGTTGTGCGGCGGGAAGCCATAGCCGCTTCACCGGCAATTTTCGATACAAAATGAGTAATTCTCCCTTACAAGCCGTAAAAGGCATGAACGACATCCTGCCAAATGAGGCGGAGTTGTGGCTATGGTTCGAGGAGGTGGTGCGCGACTGGCTGCACAGCTATGGCTATCGCAACATTCGTATGCCATTGGTCGAGCCGACCGCGTTGTTTAAACGCGCCATCGGCGAGGTGACGGACATCGTCGAAAAAGAGATGTACAGCTTCGAGGACGCGCTGAACGGCGACCATCTGACACTGCGCCCCGAAGGCACCGCCTCTTGCGTGCGCGCCGTGCTGCAACACAATCTGCTGTACAACGCGCCGCAGCGTTTGTATTACAGCGGGCCGATGTTCCGCCACGAGCGGCCGCAAAAGGGACGTTATCGCCAGTTTCATCAATTCGGCGTGGAAGCATTGGGTTTCGCCGGATCGGATATCGATGCCGAACAAATCCTGATGTGTGCGCGGCTGTGGAAAAAACTCGGGCTGCGTGAGGTCACGCTACAACTGAATACATTGGGCGACGCGGCTGCGCGGCATAGCCATCGCGCCAAACTGGTCACCTATTTCGGCAAGCATCAGGACTCCCTGGATGCCGATGCCACGCGCCGTTTGCACACCAATCCGCTGCGCATTCTGGACAGCAAAAATCCGGCGATGCAGGACTTGATCGCCGCTGCGCCGAAGCTGATGGATGAGCTGGACGACGATGCGCTCAAACATTTCGACGAGGTGCAGGCGCTACTCAAGCGCCACGATGTCCCGTACCAGATCAATCCGCGTCTGGTGCGCGGCCTGGATTACTACAACCGCACCGTGTTCGAGTGGGAGACCACGCGACTTGGCGCGCAAGGCACCATTTGCGCCGGCGGCCGCTATGACGGGCTGGTCGAGCAGATCGGCGGCAAGCCCGCTCCGGCAACCGGTTTCGCGATGGGCGTGGAACGTCTGCTGGCGTTGTTGCTGGACGATGGCATGGCATTGCCCAAGACGCAGGTGGACGTGTATGTGGTGCATCAGGGAGAGCTGGCCAGCCAGTTAGCCAGCCAGGTGGCGGAGCAATTGCGCGACGGCAATCTGTCTGTGTTGTTGCATTGCGGCGGCGGCAGTTTCAAGTCGCAGATGAAAAAGGCCGACGCCAGCGGCGCGCGTGTGGCGGTGGTGATCGGCGACGACGAAGTTCAGGCAGGTGAAGTGAGCGTCAAACTGATGCAGGGTGGCGAGCAGGAGCGGGTGAGCGTGCAGAATCTTATCGCGACAATCAAACAATTTATCAAGTAGGAGCAAACAACATGGCCGTATTGAATTTACAGGATCAGGAACAATTCGAAGCGTTCAAGGCGTGGTGGAAAGACAACCGCAACCAGATACTCGGCGCTTTGTTGATCGTCGCCGTTGCGGTGGGCGGCTGGCGCGGCTGGCAGTATTACCAGAGCAAGCAGACCGGCGAGGCGGCCATCTTTTATGCGGAATTCACCAGGCAACTGGACAGCCATGATGCCAAACGCATCAACGATGCCGCCGCTGCGATGACCGACAAATTCGCCACAACGCCATATGCCCCGCGCGCCGCATTGCTGGCGGCGCAAGTGAATGAACAGGGCGGGGATAGAGCGCATGCCAAGACACAATTGCAATGGGTCATCGCTCACGCCACCGAGGCCAGTCTGAAAGACGTGGCGCGCTTGCGCTTGGCGTCAATATTTCTGGATGAAAAAAATTATGCCGACGCGCTGAAGTTGCTGGAAGCCGGGCATCCCGCTTCATTCGACGGCTTGTACGCCGACTTGAAGGGTGATGTGTTGAGCGCTCAGGGCAAAATTGAGGAGGCCAGGAGCACATACCAGTCGGCTGTTGATAAGACCGATGCCAAGAGCATGTATCGCAATCTGATCCAGATGAAGCTGGATGCGCTAGTCTCGGATAAAGGGGCTGTGGCTAAATGAAATCAGTGCGTTTGTGGATGTTGCTGGCATTGCTCGCGCTGGGCGGCTGCGCTTCCGATGCCCCGCCGGAATGGGTCGGCAAGCACGGCAAAATGGAACCCGCCAAACTGGTGAAATTTGCCGAGACTGCAAAGTTTGAAGTGCGCTGGCACAGCGCTGTCGGCGACGCTGGCGCGAATTTGCTGCAACCTGCGCTGACCAAAGACGCGATCTATGGCGTGTCCGGCAAGGGTAGGCTGACGCGCCTGGATCGCGTCACCGGCAAGCAGGCGTGGCGCATCGAGAGCGGCATTGCCGTCAGCGGCGGAGTAGGGAGCGGCACAGGATTAGTGTTCATCGGCGGCGACAAGGGCGATGTGCTGGCGAATGACGAAGCGGGCAAGCTGCGTTGGAAGAGCAAAGTGTCCAGTGCAGTGCTGAGTGTGTCGCAAGTCGCGGACGGCGTGGTGATGGTGCGCAGCGGCGATGGGCGCATCGCCGGATTGAATGCGGCGGACGGCAAACGCGTGTGGTTGTACGAACGCAGCACGCCGGCGCTGGTGGTGCGCAGTCATGCCGGCGTGACCGTACAGCGCGGAGTGGCATTCGCAGGGTTTGCTGGAGGGAAACTGGCCGCGCTAAAAATCGCGGACGGCTCGGTGTTGTGGGAGGTCCCGGTGTCGCAACCGCGCGGAAATACCGAGCTGGAACGCATCAGCGACATCACCAGCGACCCGGTAGTAGACGATGAGCAGGTTTGTGCCATCGCGTTTCAAGGGCGTGTCGCATGTTTTGACCCGGCGCAGGGCAGCCCGTTGTGGAACCGCGATATCTCCAGCGACAAGGGCATGATGCTGTTGCGCAAATATCTCTATCTCAGCGACGCGAACGGATCGGTCTTCGCACTGGATAAATCCACCGGTAGCACCGCGTGGAAGAACGATCAACTATCCATGCGCGACGTCTCCGCGCCCTATGCCCTGGGGGATTTTGTCGTAGTTGGCGATTTTGAAGGATACCTGCATGGTTTGAGCCGCGAGGACGGCAGCTTTGCAGCCCGCATCAAACTGGAAGGTGGCGCGATAAAAGCGACACCGCTGCAACTGGACAACGGATTGCTGGTGCAGACGCGCGGCGGGGATTTGTATTCGTTGTCCATAAAATAAAGTTTTCGTAGGTTGGGTTAGCGGTTTCATGGTTCGACAGGCTCACCACCGACGGACGTAACCCAACGAGTTCTGCTAGGTAGGGTGGATAAGCGTAGCGCATCCACCCTACAAATTTCACACTTCAAATTCAAGGTTATCAAAATGCTTCCCACAGTAGTTTTAGTCGGTCGTCCGAATGTCGGCAAGTCCACCCTGTTCAATCGTCTCACGCGCAGCCGCGACGCGCTGGTCGCCGACCTGCCTGGGTTAACCCGCGACCGCCATTACGGAAAAGGCAGGGTAGGGGACCGGCCGTATCTGGTGGTGGATACCGGCGGACTGGAGCCGGTTGCCAAAGACGGCATCATGTTCGAGATGGCCAAGCAAAGCCGCCAGGCGATAGACGAAGCCGATGTGGTGATGTTTCTGGTTGATGGCCGCGCCGGTTGCACGCCGCAAGACGCCATCATCGCCAAGGAATTGCGCAAGACCGGCAAGCCGATATTGTTGCTGGTCAACAAAGCGGAAGGTATGGCGCGCGCCAAAGTCACCGCCGACTTCTTCGAGCTGGGCCTGGGCGAACCGCTGCCGATCTCCTCGGCGCATGGCGACAACGTCACCGAAGTGGTCGAGATCGCGCTGGAAAGTTTTCCTCCCGAGGTCGAAGAAGAAACCAATCATGAACACCCGCCCAAGATCGCCATCGTCGGTCGTCCGAATGTCGGCAAATCCACGCTGGTGAACGCCATTCTCGGCGAGCAGCGCGTGATCGCGTTCGATCAGCCGGGTACCACGCGCGACAGCATCTACATAGACTTCGAACGCGACGGCAAGCAATACACCATCATTGACACCGCAGGGGTGCGCCGGCGCGGCAAGGTGGAGGAGGCGGTTGAAAAGTTTTCCGTGATCAAAACCATGCAGGCGATCGAGGATGCCAACGTGGTGGTGCTGGTGGTGGATGCGCGCGACCAGATCACCGAACAGGACGCGCATGTCGCCGACTACGTGCTGCAAGCGGGACGCGCCCTGGTGTTGGCGGTCAACAAGTGGGACGGACTGGACGAGCATCATCGCGATCAGGTCAAACGCGACATCGAGCGCAAGCTGCACTTCCTGAGCTTCGCCAAGCTGCATTACATTTCCGCGTTGGAAGGAAATGGTATCGCTAATGTATTGAAGTCAGTGAATGAGGCCTACGCTGCGGCGATGGCGAAACTGTCCACGCCGAAGCTCACGCGCGCGCTGATCGGTGCTTTAGCCAAGCAAGCTCCACCGAAAAGCGGTCGCTTCACCCCCAAGATGCGCTACGCTCATCAGGGCGGCAGCAATCCGCCGCTGATCGTGATCCACGGCAGCGGACTGGACGATGTACACGCCAGCTACACCCGCTACCTTGAGCGCACCTTCTGCGAGATCTTCAAGCTGAAAGGCACGCCGCTGAAGATTCAATACAACTCCAGCAAGAATCCGTTCGAGGGCAGCAAGCCCAAACCGCTCACCGAGGGCGAACAACGCAGGGCGCACCGCGCCCGCATTCGCGGGCGCAAGCTTTATGGTTGAAGTAGTAGACTGAGGTGTAAAATAATCGGATGGCGAATGACAGCTTTGTGCCAGAAGCTGACATTCACGAACTCTCCGCATAATGGACACCGCTGAAATTCATCTCTAACCGGGCAGACAAAACACATTATGGCAAACATACCAACTGAGATGAAAAAACTTTCAGATTTCAAGCCTCTCCGTCGAGTAGTACTCCCGGGCCTTGGAGATCTCGCGTGTTCCGGACTTGTTGTTTTGGTCGGACCTAACTCCTCTGGCAAAAGCCAACTTCTTCAGGATATATATAGACGCATTTCAGGCGAGCCACGAAAGCTGGTCGTAGCAAGTGATATCCAGATTGAAAAGCCACCTCTAGACCCTTTTCTTCGCTGCTTGGAGGAGGAGGGCTACTTCAGCACATT
>JANONV010000079.1:0-2307 GCA_031421015.1 Gallionella sp.
GTTACTGTCTGTGTGCAAACCAGAACTGACAAAAGATTCACGATGGTGACACCATGAAAAAATGGCAAGCCAATGCTTGGCTTCTAGCTGCCCTGTTCAGCGGCGGCATGGTGCAAGCCATAGCCCAGGACTTTCCCTCCCGGTCTGTAACACTGGTGGCACCCTATCCAGCCGGCAGTGCCACTGACAACGTCGCCCGTCCCTTGGCGATTGCACTTCAGGCCATCCTGGGGCAAGCGGTCATCGTCGACAACCGCGCAGGCGCACAGGGCGTGATTGGCGCGGACTTTGTCGCCCGCAGCAAGCCGGATGGCTACACCCTGCTGGTGGCTTCCTCCGCGATGTTTGCCGGTGCCGGTCTGGTAAAAAACCTTCCGTACGACCCGATGACAGCCTTCCAGCCAGTGTCAGGCATCGGTTCTACGTCGATGATGTTCATGGTCAGGGCAGACTCCCCGGTCAAAACGGTGGCGGACCTGATCCAGTCCGGCAAAAACCAGAGCGCACCGCTAGCGATAGGATTCGGTGCCCCCAGCGCGCAGGTGACACTTGCGATGTTTGCCAGCGCCAGCGGTTCCAATGTGACACCCGTTCCCTACCGGGGAACACCCCAGGCTCTGACCGACTTGGCGGGTGGGCAAATACCCGTTGCGGTGGTGGATATTGGCAACGGCGTTGCGCAGATCAAGGCCGGCCGGTTGCGCGCGCTGGCCATCTCTGCGAGAAACCGCAGTTCTGCCGCACCTGATGTTCCTGTGTTGTCCGAAACACTGAAGGGTGCCGTACTCGAAACCTTGATTGCGGTTGTCGCACCGGTCGGTACCCCGCCTGCGGTTGTTGAGAAACTGGACCAGGCGATACGGCAGGCGCTCACCCGGCCCGAAGTGAAAGCTGCTTTTGCGACCATTACGACCGAAGTGGTGCCGGTGGCCACGGCGGAGCTGCTGCAAATGCTGAAAACCGACACGCCCAAATGGCATGCACTGATCAAGGCGGCTGGCATCGAGCCTCAATAGACGAAGGAAACACCCGGTGTACGACGGCCCCCTGATTGACGCTTTCCTGCACACGCCCTGGCTGGGCGGCGAGGATCCCTCAACGCCGCGTGGTGACCGCATGGACTGGAGCGGTGACCGCCGCTTGCAGCGGGTTATGCACACCTTCAACCGCAGCGATGCGGACGGCAACCCGGCATCCGCTGTGCAGAAGGATGCCTTGCTCAAGGAGATGGCTCTCGCTGGCGTCGAGCGCGCAGTGCTGCCCGCCAAGATTTACTACCCCACGCCAGAGGCCAATGTGCTGGCCGTTCATCGTCAACTGCAAAAGTTTTGCGAAGGCGCGGGCACCCAGTTCAAGTGGGGTGCTTCACTGGTGCCGCCAGAGCTGGGTGCGGGCACTTATTGGGATTACATGCGCAACCCACAGTTGCTGCGCAGCGCTGCGGCCGATGCGGGCCTGGCAGCGGTGCACATCACGCCCTCGCCCTGGGGCCTGCTACCCAACCACAAGTGGTATTACCCCAGCTACGCGGTGTGCAGCGAACTGGGGCTGCCGGTGCTGGCCTATGTTGGCATGCCGGGCCCGCTGTGGCCCATGGATACCAACAATCCGCTGCACCTGGACGAAGTTGCGCTGGCCTTCCCTGACCTGAAAATCATTGCGCACCACATCGGCGATCCGTGGGTTGACATTGCCATCCGGCTGGCGGCACGTCATCCGAACTTTTACATTTGTACCTCAGCCTGGTCGCCTAAAGCCTACCCAAAACCGCTGATCGATTTTCTGAAAGGGCGCTGGCATGGTACCCGGGGCTGCGACAAGGTAATTTATGCATCAGACTACCCGTTGCTGGACATGCAGCGCACCGCCAGGGACGTGCGCCTGCTTGACCTGAGCCGCGAGCAACATGAACGCTTTGTTTACGCCAACGCGTTGGCGGTTTTCTGGCCGTGACATCGCCGACTGCCCACTGATTTCCATGGCGGTACTTGATCAGCATCCGATCCACCACCTCATCTCTTTAAGTAAATCGAAATGGCAAAAGAAAAGAAACCCATGCGCACCGACATTGGCTGGAGCGATGCCTCCAGCATCACGGTGTTCGGTAAGGATTTTCCGTCCGAGATCCTGGGCACGCTCAACCTGGGCGACATGGGGTTCCTGGAACTCACCGGTCGCATGCCCAACCCGGCTGAGTCCCGCATGTTCAATGCGATGGTCGTCTGCCTGGTTGAGCATGGCATCACGCCCAGCGCACTGGTTGCCCGCCTGACCTACCTGGGCGCGCCCGAGTCGCTACAGGGTGCG
>JANONV010000080.1:0-3963 GCA_031421015.1 Gallionella sp.
CCGGATCGTCTCCCGCTTCTTCGATGCATGCTTCAAGATAGGCAGCCATGTCTTCTTCTGTCTTGAGGTATTCGGCAGTATCGTAGGGGGCGATACCCAGTTTTTTTATTGCGGATTTTTTGATCATGTTTTACTCCTTCAGTATGCGGGTCATTTCAAGCGCCCGTTCAATATCGCGTTTTTGGCTGCGCTTATCGCCGCCGCATAACAACAAAATTATGGTCGTGCCCACACGGGTAAAGTACACCCGATAACCTGCCCCAACGTGGATGCGCATTTCACTTACGCCCTCACCCACCGGCTTGACATCACCCGCGTTACCTTTTGCCAAGCGGTCAATACGCACCTGCACACTGGACTTCGCCAGCCGGTCTTTCAGGTTGTCCAACCATTTATCGAACTCGGCGGTGCGGAGGATTTTCACCATGCGCGAAATGTATCCTATGGTTTACACAAGGTCAAGGTGTTCAATACGTAAACACAACCAGAGGGATCAGCGTCGTGTGCTACGCCGCCATCTCTTCGACTTCGCGCTCAATCCTGACTTTCTGTTCCGCTTCGGCGATTTTCAAATCGTAGCTCAGTTGCAGGTTCAGCCAGGACTGTGCATCGGTGCCAAAATAGCGGGCTAGCCACAGTGCGGTACCCTTCGACATGCTCAGGGCGAACGGGTTCTGGTAAAAATCTTTGCCCTCAAAATCGTCGCAGGCCGTCGCTGAACGCGCCGCGCATTTCAATGCGGCGGTTGTATTCGTCCAGCGCGATCTTGTTTTCTGCCAGCCATTGGTTGCGCAGCGCTTGCCGGATAATTTCCTCCGGATGCTGTTCCAGCGGCTGTGAAAGATTGATATTGATTTGTTTGGACTGCTGCAAGATCGGTGTTAATGCTGAGATGGAAAGTATTTCAATACGGGTGATATGAACTCACCACATCAGGAGTCTCAGGCCACTGCCAACTCTGATAAAGGCAGGTGGCTGATCGCCATGTGGCGAATGTCGGCCTTGGTGCTGGCGTGTTGCACGTCAATGCCGACCAGCGCGCCATCGGCAGCGTAATCCAGCACCACCCCCTCGACCACTTCGTCGGAATTTACCGACGGAGTATCGTTCAGGTGGATGTACAGGGAATCTGTCGCTACGTCATAACTTAGTCTCATGGCTTGAATCTCCTGTCAGGAAAGGTGTTGCCCATGTCGAAATTATAACCGGAAGCCCATCCGCTCAACTGGTTATGAGTGCGGCAGTCAATTCGCCCGGTTGCGCAGCTTGGGAAAGCATCCAAAATCGCGTAAACTGTCAGGTCGCCTCAATCAAGCAGGATGGCATGGAACAGATACGCATACGCGGTGCCCGCACCCACAATTTAAAGAACATCAGCCTCGATCTGCCGCGCCACAAGCTGGTGGTGATCACCGGTTTGTCGGGTTCCGGTAAGTCCTCACTCGCCTTTGACACCTTGTATGCCGAGGGGCAGCGGCGCTATGTGGAGTCGCTGTCGGCTTATGCGCGGCAGTTTTTGCAGTTGATGGAAAAGCCGGATGTAGATTTGATCGAGGGTTTGTCGCCCGCGATTGCGATCGAGCAGAAGGCCACTTCGCACAACCCGCGCTCCACGGTCGGCACCGTTACCGAGATACACGATTATCTGCGCTTGCTGTTCGCGCGCGCCGGTGATCCATATTGTCCGCAGCACGATCTGGTGTTGCAGGCGCAGTCTGTTGGGCAGATGGTGGATCATGTGCTGGAATTGCCGGAAGGCACACGCATCATGATCCTGTCGCCGCTGGTGGTGGAACGCAAGGGCGAGCAACTGGAGCTGTTCGACGAACTGCGCGCGCAGGGTTTTACGCGGCTGCGCATCAACGGCAAGGTGTATGAGATCGACGCGCTGCCTGCATTGCAAAAGACCAAAAAACATACCGTCGAAATCGTGGTGGACAGGCTGAAGGTCAATGCGGAATCCAAGCAGCGCATGGCCGAATCTTTCGAGACAGCGTTGCGCCATGCCGACGGTCGTGCGGTTGCAGTCGAGATGGATACCGACAAGGAACACATGTTCTCGGCGAAATTCGCCTGCCCGATCTGCAACTACTCGCTGCCGGAACTGGAACCGCGTTTGTTCTCGTTCAACAATCCGATGGGCGCGTGCCCGAAGTGCGACGGGCTGGGCAACATCAGCTTTTTTGATCCCAAGCGCATTGTCGCTTTCCCTACGCTCTCGCTGAGCTCGGGCGCGATCAAGGGTTGGGATCGGCGCAACCAGTTTTATCACCAGTTGCTCGCCAGCCTCGCCAAACATTACGCCTTCGATCTGGAACAATCCTTCGAAAGCCTGCCGGAGAAAATCCAGAACATCATTCTGTACGGCAGCGGCAAGGAGGAGATCGCGTTTCAATATCTGAACGAGCGCAACAAGCCGACGCTGCGCGAACATGCCTTCGAGGGCATCGTCAATAATCTGGAGCGGCGCTACAAGGAGACCGATTCGCCCACCGTGCGCGAGGAATTGGCGAAGTATCTCAACACCTGCGCTTGCCCGGAATGCAAAGGCACGCGCCTGCGTCTGGAAGCGCGCCATGTGCGCGTCGCCGACAGGCATATCTACGAGATCAGCGCGCTGCCTTTGCAACTGGCGCTGACTTTTTTTCAGACGCTGAAGCTGGCCGGACACAAGCAGGCGATTGCGGAACGGATCGTGCAGGAAATCGCCAGCAGGCTGACTTTTCTTAACAATGTCGGGTTGGAATACCTGTCGCTGGAACGCTCCGCCGAGACCCTGTCCGGCGGTGAATCGCAGCGCATCCGGCTGGCTTCGCAGATCGGCTCCGGGCTGACCGGCGTGATGTATGTGCTGGACGAGCCGTCCATCGGCCTGCACCAGCGCGACAACGACCGCCTGCTGACCACGCTCAAGAAACTGCGCGACATGGGCAACAGCGTGATCGTGGTGGAACACGATGAAGAGGCGATACGCGCCGCAGACTATGTGGTGGACATGGGGCCGGGCGCGGGCGAACACGGCGGGTTGATCGTGGCGCAAGGCACGCCGGATGAAATCTGCCAGAGCAAGGAATCGCTGACCGCCGATTATCTGACCGGCCGCCGCTGCATCGCGCTGCCGAAAAAATATCTGTCGCCGGACGCTAAACGTATGCTGCAGATCGTCGGTGCCAGCGGCAATAACCTTAAGCGGGTGACACTGAATCTGCCGGTCGGCCTGATGGTGTGCGTGACCGGCGTATCCGGTTCCGGCAAATCCACGCTGATCAACGACACGCTGTATCCCGCCGTCGCGCAACATCTGTACGGCAGCAGCACCGAGCCGGCGCCTTACGCCGAGATCAGCGGGCTGGAATTCTTCGACAAGGTAATCAATGTCGATCAAAGCCCGATCGGACGCACGCCGCGTTCCAACCCGGCGACCTACACCGGTCTGTTCACACCGATCCGCGAGCTGTTCGCCGGTGTGCCGTCAGCGCGCGAACGCGGCTACGGACCGGGACGTTTTTCGTTCAACGTCAAGGGCGGACGCTGCGAATCCTGCCAGGGAGACGGCGTGATCAAAGTCGAGATGCACTTTCTTCCCGACGTGTATGTGCCGTGCGATGTGTGCCACAGCATGCGCTACAACCGCGAGACACTTGAGATCCAGTACAAGGGCAAGAACGTCCACCAGATTTTGCAGATGACGGTGGAACAGGCGCATGAATTCTTCAAGCCCGTGCCGGTCATCGCGCGCAAGCTGCAAACCCTGCTCGATGTCGGCCTGGGCTACATCACGCTGGGGCAGTCCGCCACCACGCTGTCCGGCGGTGAAGCGCAACGCGTCAAACTGTCGCTGGAGCTTTCCAAGCGCGACACCGGACGCACCCTGTACATCCTCGACGAACCCACTACCGGCCTGCACTTCCACGACATCGCGCTGCTGCTCAAGGTGATCCACAAGCTGCGCGACCAGGGCAA
>JANONV010000081.1:0-2301 GCA_031421015.1 Gallionella sp.
CACCCATCAGCGGCCTGATCGTCGCGGCGCAAAAACATCGCCTCACCCCGCACCTGCTCGACCTGCGCAACTCCGGCGACACCGCCGGTACGCGCGATCAGGTGGTGGGTTATGCATCCTTCGCTTTCACCGAGGAGGGAAACCATGCCCATTGAAAAAAGGAATGCAGACACCTTCAACCCCCCAACCCCCCTTATCAGGGGGGCTACTTCTCGCTCCTCCCCTGTTTCTCCCCCTGATAAGGGGGGTGGGGGGGTTGAGTCTCGTGGCCGCATATTGCTCCCGATCGCGCGCGCAGCGATTTCGCGCGTGTTGAGCGTGCCCCACACGGCGGATGAAACCGCGCCGTGGCTGGCCGAGCATGGCGCGTGTTTCGTCACGCTCACGCAATCAGGTGAGTTGCGCGGCTGCATCGGCTCGCTGGAGGCGCGCCGGCCATTGCTCGCCGACGTCAAAAGCAATGCCGTGTCCGCCGCGCTGCGCGATCCGCGTTTTACGCCGTTGAGCGCCGAGGAACTCGACATCACCACAGTCGAAATCTCGTTGCTCTCGACTACTCAGGAGATGAATGTCCGGGACGAAGCCGATGCGCTGGCGCAACTGCGCCCCGACGTGGACGGTATCATTTTTGAATACGGCAGATATCGCAGCACCTTTTTGCCGCAGGTCTGGGAAAGTCTCGTGCAGCCACGCCAGTTTCTCGCGATGCTCAGACGCAAGGCCGGCCTGCCCGATGACTTCTGGGCTGAGGGCGTGAAACTATCGCGCTATACCGTGACCAAATGGAGCGAGAAGGAATGATGCGCAAACAAAACATGGTAGGGTGGATAAAGCGCCGCAGGTGCGCATCCACCGTGCGAGTGGTGGATGCAACGCTGCGCGTCTTTATCCACCCTACGAAAACTTTTTGTTAGGTAAATAAAATGGACGAACCCATCAGCATTGCCGAACAATACCCCGCCAAATACTGGCACAAGCTGGATGACGGTCGCATCCAGTGCGACCTGTGCCCGCGCGACTGCAAGCTCCACGAAGGACAGCGCGGCGCGTGCTTCGTGCGCGGGCGCGTCGGCGACACGATGGTGCTCACCACCTACGGCCGTTCGTCGGGTTTCTGCGTAGATCCCATCGAGAAAAAACCGCTCAACCATTTTTATCCGGGCAGCAGCGTGTTGTCGTTCGGCACCGCGGGCTGCAACCTCGCCTGCAAATTCTGCCAGAACTGGGACATTTCCAAGTCGCGCAGCTTCGACAAACTCGCCGACCAGGCCACGCCGGAAGCCATCGCGCGCCGCGCCGAAAAACTGGGCTGCAAGAGCGTCGCCTTCACTTACAACGACCCGGTGATCTTCGCCGAATATGCGATGGACGTGGCCGATGCCTGCCACGCGCGCGGCATCCAGACCGTGGCGGTCACGGCAGGCTATATGCACGACCAGCCGCGCCGCGATTTCTACGCCAAGATGGACGCCGCCAACGTAGACCTCAAAGCGTTCACCGAAGAGTTCTATGTCAAGCAGACCGGCTCGCACCTGCAACCGGTGCTCGACACGCTGAAATATCTGAAACATGAAACCGAAGTATGGTTCGAGATCACCACACTGCTGATCCCCGGCCTCAACGATTCTGTTGGGGAGATCGGCAAGATGAGCGAGTGGATCGCGAAGGAACTCGGCGTGGACGTGCCGCTGCACTTCAGCGCATTTCATCCCGACTACAAGATGACCGGCATCCCCGCCACGCCACCGGAAACTTTGGCGCAAGCGCGAAACATCGCCATCGCGGCAGGGTTACAGTACGTCTATACCGGCAACGTGCATAACCGCGAAGGGGATACCACGCATTGCCCATCCTGCAACGGCGCCTTGATCGTGCGCGACTGGTACGAGATCGAACAATACCGCCTCACGCCCGACGGCCATTGCCCGGATTGCCATGCCAAAATCGCCGGACGCTTCGAGCAATTCACCAAGGCATTCGGGGCGCGGCGCATTCCCGTAGTAATGAATGGGTGATGATGATAGGAACAGCATGAGCACCGTACATATTCCGGCAGGCAACGTAGAACTCGACGGCGAACTGATATTGCCGTCCTCTGCAACTGGTGTAGTGCTGTTCGCCCACGGCAGCGGCAGCAGCCGCTTCAGCCCGCGCAACACCTATGTCGCCGAAGTGCTGCAACAACGCGGCATAGCCACGCTGCTGTTCGACCTGCTGACAAGTATAGAGGATCAGGATTACGAAACGCGCTTCGACATCGCGCTGCTCACAACACGCCTGGTCGCGGCGACCGAATGGCTG
>JANONV010000082.1:0-5224 GCA_031421015.1 Gallionella sp.
CGCGCCATTTCAACCAGTGCTGTCCGCGCCTGCTGAGCATCTGTCACTGGCTGCGCGAAATCAAACCGCAACACTTTGTCATCAGCGCGCACATCGAAACCGTCCAGGTCTATGCCCAGCATCGCCACATCCAGCGCCGCGCATTGGTGGAAGTGCTGGCAGTAGTTGCGCATGGTGTCTAAATGATCCGTGTTCATGTGCGCGATCACATCGGTTTCCTGCCCGATTAAAGGGTAGGGCGGCGGGGTGTAATTTTCTATGGCTATCCAGTGAATTTTTCCAAAGCCACCGATGTAGCGTATCGCCACCGGACGGATGCGATAAAAAGAAAAATCGTGCATCGCGAAGTAAGCCTGAGCTTCGGGGAAATAGCGCAAATAGCGCAGTCCGGCCTGCTCGCGGTCGGGTTCCGGCGCAGCGTTTCCAACCAAGGTGACGCGCCCCTGGGTCTGGATATGCGGGTCGCGCTGGTCGTGGGTGATCAGGCTGACGCGCGGATCATGCAGGATATTTTTGGTGTGTTCGGCGATTGCGCTGATGAGGATGAGCAGACTGCCGTCGTGATCCACCAGATACGGCGTGATCGAACCGAACGGATAACCGTCGAATTTTTTCGACAGGGTGCTGAGCACACCGTAGCGGTGGGCGCGCAACATCATTCTGGCTTCCCGTGAGTTATTTGGAGCGTTGTTCATGAAAACCTCTCAGGTGTTAAGTTTCTGTAGGGTGGATAAAGCGCGTAGCGCGTATCCACCAACTTGTCGGGGTGGATACGCTATGCTTTATCCACCCTACACAACTTTAATGCGGTTTGCGCCAGGCGCTTGCCGAGCGCCATGCACAGTTTCTTCTCGGCTTCGCTGATAGCCTGATCGTTGGCGAGCCCGGCGACATGGCTCGCGCCATAAGGCGTGCCGCCGCTTTGCGTGGTAAACAATTCCGGTTCGGAATAGGGCAGGCCGACGATGACCATGCCGTGATGCAGCAACGGCAGCATCATAGTCAGCAGTGTGCTTTCCTGCCCGCCGTGCATCGTCCCGGTGGAAGTGAACAGAACGGCGGGTTTGCCGACCAGCGCGTGTTTCATCCACAGACTGCCGGTGCCGTCCCAAAAGTATTTCATCGCTGCCGCCATGTTGCCGAAGCGCGTCGGGCTGCCTAACGCCAAGCCGATGCATTCCTCCAGATCGCGCGGTTCGGCGTAGGGCGCCCCGCTGTCCGGAATGGCCGGCTCGATTGATTCGCATACCGTGGAAACTTTTGGCACGCTGCGCAACCGTGCGCGCACGCCTTGCACTTGCTCCGCGCCGCGCGCGATCAGTTGAGCCATTTGTCGGGTCGCACCGTGCTGGCTGTAATACAGTACCAGAATTTCCTTCTCGGTTATCATGTGGGCATTATAAGGAAAAGTTAACTTCATGCGAAAAAATTTGCGCGATATTATTGTTCTGACTCGTTTCATTACGATGCGTTTTATGCAGGATCGCTGCATGGAAACTGCCGCAAGTTTGACCTTTACCACACTGTTGTCGCTGGTTCCGCTGATAACCATTGCGTTGACCGTGTTCTCGGCATTCCCGGTGTTCGAGAATTTTTCGACCCAGATCAAGATCTATCTGCTGAACAATCTGATGCCGGAAGCCGCTGGTGTGATCATCACACAGTACATGCAGCAATTTACCGATAGCGCGGCACGCCTTACCACGGTAGGTATCGGTTTTCTGGCGGTGACCGCCATGTTGATGATGCTGACCATAGACAAGGCTTTTAATGTTATCTGGCGGGCAACCCGACCTCGTCCTCTGGTCAAGCGGCTGGTAGTCTACTGGGCGGTGCTGACCCTCGCGCCCCTGCTCATCGGCGCCAGTCTGTCGCTGACTTCATGGCTGGTCGGGTTGTCCATGGGCTACGCCAGGCATATCCCGTTATTCGGCGTGGGGGTGCTGAAGATATTGCCGGTTTTATTTACCACGATGGCGTTTACCTTGTTGTTCCGGCTTGTGCCAAATCGCCATGTGCCACTCGCACATGCATTGTTCGGCGCGCTCGTGGCGGCGATAGCCTTTGAATCCATGAACCGCATGTTCGGTTATTACATCAGCCATTTTCCCACCTATAAATTGGTGTATGGCGCGTTCGCCAGCGTGCCGATTTTCCTGATGTGGATTTATCTGTCCTGGCTGATCATCCTGTTCGGCGCGGAGATCGCGGCATCATTGTCGCATTGGCGCACTCCTGCGACGAAGAAGCTATCGTCTACCACACGGTTGCTGGATGCCCTGCGGGTATTGCAGATCATGGTAAACGGATTTCAGCAGGGGAAAGTGAGCACTTTTCCGAAGCTGTCCAAGTCTCTGCACATCGGTTATGACGAACTGGAAAAGATACTCGATAAACTGGCCAGTGCCAACATGGTGTGTAAAGCGGAGGGGCAAGGCTGGCTGCTGATGCGCGATGCGAACCATATTCGTGCCAGCGAATTGTTGCACTTGTTCGTGCTGGATAGCGGCGCATTATTCGCCGAACAAAGTGACGATCCGTTGCAGCAATGGCTTGCAGCTTGCGCCCAGCAGCTTGATCAAAACACGGACATCACGCTGCGGGAACTGTTTGCGCGACAAGCCGCCTGAATGCTTGCCTGATGTGATTAATTGCGCTTTAATGCGCGGCGATTTTGACACCGCAACTTGGGAGAAATGATGAAACGTTTGCAATCCCTTTTTAAGGGCATTATGTGGAGCAGTCCCTTGGTGATTATCTCAACGGTGATTTGTTGCCTGCTGGTCGGTTTTGGGACTTATTACATGGCGACTGTGGATGCGATGAATTCGTCTCTGGATGGCAGCTGGATCTGGTTTTTGGGGGCAACGATTGCGTTTATCGCACTGGGGCTGTATTTCGGACATGGCGATCAACGAGATCAGAGCAAACAGGGAATCAGTCCTGATGCACCCGAACAACATGAACTTTGACACTATGAGACTCAGTGCGGGCAGTTTGCGCGGTGGAGCGTTCGCTGTTTTGCTGGCTTGTTCATGGCTTAGCCATGCTGCGGATTTTTCGCTGGAGGATATGCAGGGCAAAACACATCGCTTGGCGGATTATCGCGGCAAATGGGTGCTGGTAAATTTTTGGGCAACCTGGTGTGCGCCATGTTTGAGAGAAATCCCCGAACTGACCAGCCTGCATGACGCGCACCAGGATAAGGATTTATTGGTGATCGGTATTGCAATGGATTCAGGCTCGAGCAGCAAAGTCGCCGGCTTCGCCAAGGCGCATGGCATCAGCTATCCGGTGGTGATGGGTGATCGCAAGATCACTGCGCAGATAGGGAGAATAGAGGTTCTGCCGACCAGCTATTTGTATAACCCCAAGGGCGAGCTGGTGAGTTACCATGCGGGGGAAGTGACACGCGCGAGTGTCGAGGCTTATATTGCAAAGTAGGGGCGCGATTCACCCTTCGGGTACGATAACCAATGACTTGCTGGCGTTGTTTGCCAGCTTAGTCAGTTGGCTATGCAAAGCTAACATCTGCGAGGCATCGCGCCCTTGTTCTGATATTACGGGCAAATCAGGGCGCGACGAATCGCGCCCCTACGATTCGCTCTTGGCGACCGTGCGATTCGGTAGTCCAGCGGTTGTGCCAGGCGGCACGCACCAGGTTAGGATATTCCGGCTTGCCCAAACTGCCGTTGTAGCGCCCCAAGGCGCGATACAAATCACCTTTTTCCATATCCAGATAATGACGCAGAATGGTGCAGCCGTAGCGCAAGTTGGTGCGCTGATGAAACAGGTTGTCTTTGTTCATGCCGATCACCTTCACCCAGAACGGCATCACCTGCATGTAGCCGAGCGCGCCCGAGCGGGACACAGCGTACTTTTTGAAACGACTCTCCACATCAATCAAGCCTAATACCAGTTGCGGGTCGAGACCGGCGCGGGTTGCTTCGTAATGCACGGTCTTGAGAAAGTCCATGCGGTGTTCAACATCGGGCAGGTTTTTTTTCAGGCGATGCGACATTTCATTCAACCAGACATCGGCCTCGCTTTGCGTGGCGAAGGAAAGTTTGGGCGCGGCCTGATCCGACACGCTGTGATGCAGAACCGCGCGGACGCTGGCGGAAAGCGGCGTGTAGACTTGTGAACCGGCAAACGCGCCGGAGGCAAAAAGCATCCCCGCCAAGCCCAGTGGTAAGGCGAGATGGCGTGAGAAAGGATTGAGGGTTGAGGACTGAGGACTGAGCAGACTGGCTGCCAATCCTCGATCCTGAAGGCCTGAACCTGATTTATTTAGTTGCATAGTTTTGATTCTAAGTATTCTTGCGCATTTTGCAAGGGGATGGACAGGGCGGCGGCATCCTTACGCCCCTGATATTCCAGCATCCCCTCCTTCAAGCCGCGCTCACCGATGACGATGCGATGCGGGATGCCGATCAATTCCATGTCGGCAAACATCACGCCGGGACGCTCGTCGCGGTCATCCAGTAATACTTCGATACCGGCTGCTTGCAGCGCGGCATACAGTTGTTCCACCGCTTTGCGCACCGCGTCGCTTTTGCCCATGCCGATCGGGGCGATGACCACTTGGAACGGAGCCATCGCAGCCGGCAGCACGATGCCGCGCTCATCGAAATTCTGCTCGATGGCGGCGGCGACGATGCGCGACACGCCGATGCCGTAACAGCCCATTTCGATCAAGTTCGCTTTGCCTTGTGCATCTAAATACGTAGCTTTCATGGCTTCGGCATATTTGGTGCGCAATTGGAAAATGTGCCCGACTTCGATGCCGCGACAGATTTCCAGTGTGCCCTTGCCGTCAGGGGAGGGGTCGCCTGCGACCACGTTGCGGATGTCGGCAATCAGGTCGGGTTCGGGCAAGTCACGCTGCCAATTTATTCCGGCGGTGTGGAACTTGGGCCGGTTCGCACCTGCGACAAAATCGCTCATCGCGGCCACGCTACGGTCGGCGATGACACGGATTTGCGTCCGGTCGATACCCAGTGGGCCGAGAAAGCCGGGCGGGCAGTTGAAGCTGGCGCGTATTTCCTCATCCGAGGCAAAGCGGAAATCGGCCAGGCCGGGCAGCTTGCTGGCTTTAACTTCATTCAGGCTGTGGTCGCCGCGCAGTAACAGCACCTGCAGTTTGCCTGCCGCGATGACTGCGAGCAGCTTCACCGTGCGTTGCAAGGGTATGCCTAGCAATTCGGCCACTTGTTCGCAGGTG
>JANONV010000083.1:0-11691 GCA_031421015.1 Gallionella sp.
AGGGGGCTGAGGGGGCTGAGGGGGCTGAGGGGGCGGGGGCACCGCCATGTATCTGTTCGAGCAGCGCCAAAAAACTGTCTGTCATTAATCGTTCCGGCGCGACATAGAGCAGGTCGAGTTCACCGCGCAACAGTTTTTCTTGCACTTTGCGCGCGGCATCGGCGTTGATGCTGGAATTGAGAAAAGCGGCGCGCACTCCAAGCTGGCGCAACGCATCCACCTGATCCTGCATCAGCGCAATCAGCGGCGATACCACGATGCCCACCCCAGGGCGCAGCAGCGCGGGAATCTGGTAGCACAGCGATTTGCCGCCGCCGGTTGGCATCAGCACCAGCGCATCGCCGCCTGCTGTGACATGTTCGACCACGGCCTGTTGCTCGCCGCGAAACGCCGAATAACCGAAAACGTCATGCAGGATTTGTTGGGGGGATGGTGTCATGGGTGGTCAAAATGGCGCAGGTTTTGCCCGGGAGATGATAATATTCTAGCCGGGATTGCCCCTGAAGGAGGGAAAGATATTGGATCAGTCACCGGAAAATCTGCTCGAAGTCAGCGATCTTCATTTTGCATATGGTCAACGGGAAGTGCTCAAAGGCATCAATCTGACCATTCCGCGCGGGAAGGTCGTCGCCATTCTCGGTATCAGCGGATGCGGCAAGACCACGCTGCTGCGGCATTTTGGCGGGCAACTTCGGCCTTCGAGCGGCAGTGTGAAATTCCTGGGCAAGGTAATCCACGAACTCGACAACGATGAGCTGTACACCATGCGCAGGGAAATGGGCATGATGTTTCAGGTAAGCGGGCTGTTCAGCGATCTGACGGTATATGACAACCTTGCCTTCCCGATGCGCGAGCATACCGATCTTCCCGAACAGATGATCCACGATCTGGTGTTGATGAAGCTCCACGCCGTCGGTTTGCGCGGCGCCCACGCTCTCAAGCCGAGCGAGCTGTCGGGTGGCATGGAGCGCCGCGTGGCGCTGGCGCGAGCGATTGCCCTCGACCCTACACTGATCATCTACGACGAGCCATTTGCCGGTCTCGATCCAATCTCGCTCAATATCATCGCGAACCTGATCCGCCGCCTCAACGACGCGTTGGGCGTGACTTCGGTCGTGGTGACCTACGACATGTCGGAGTCGCTCAAAATTGTAGACTACGTTTATTTTATCCATGACGGCAAGGTGGTGGCACAAGGCGAAGCGTCGGAAATGCTCAACTCTAAAGACCCGTTCGTCCATCAATTCGTCCATGCCGAACCGGATGGACCGGTCGCTTTCCAGTATCCGAGCTTGCCCTATGCGGAGGATTTGGAAATAAAGGGCGGAGCGATTTGATTTTGGGAGCCATCCATTCTGGTTCCCTGGCAGGGTGTTGAAAAACGTAGCTAGAGGCGATCAGGCAAGGCGGAAGCCGATGAAAAAATGGAGTTTACACATAGTCTGTCGCTTCGCGACCCCGCATTTTCACCGGTTTCCAACGCAGCATCATCGCCTCGCAGTAGTTTTTCAGCGATGTTTGCGGTAATAATCGACCAACCCGCTAGTCGAAACATCATGCGTTGACGCAGCAGACGCAGTGCGCCCCCACCCTAACCCTCCCCCGCAAGCGGGGAGAGCGGAGCGAGGGGTGCGCAGCAGGACAATCGTGGAGGACCCTAAACCCTTGACGCGCAGTTCCGGCAGGATTCGCCCCGCCAGTTGTTTGCCCAGTTCCACGCCCCATTGGTCGAACGGGTTGATGTTCCACACCACGCTTTGCACGAACACCTTGTGCTCGTACAGCGCGATCAACATGCCCAATGTGTGCGGGTTGAGTTTATCGAACAGCAGGGTGTTGGCCGGTTTGTTGCCGGGGAAAACTTTGTGCGGCAGCAGGGCTTCCAGCGCCTCACCTTGCAAGCCTTGCGCGATGAGTTCGGCGCGCGCTTCCGCTGCGGTTTTACCGAGCATCAGGGCTTCGGTCTGCGCAAAGCAATTGGCAAGCAGGATGGCGTGATGTTCGCCGAGCGGATTTTGGCTGTGCATAGGAGCGAGGAAATCCGCAGGGATCATGCGCGTGCCCTGGTGGATGAGCTGGTAGAAAGCGTGCTGGCCGTTGGTGCCGGGTTCACCCCACACCACCATGCCGGTATCGTAATCCACCGCGTTGCCGTCGCGATCCACGCGCTTGCCGTTGCTCTCCATCTCCAGTTGTTGCAGATAGGCGGGGAAGCGGTGCAGATATTGGTCGTAGGGGAGCACGGCATTCGAGCTGGCGCCGAAGAAATTGCCGTACCAGATGCCGAGCAACCCCATCAGCACCGGAATGTTTTTCTCCAGCGGCGCGCTGCGGAAGTGTTCGTCCATCGCTTGCGCACCGCTCAGCAACTCTTCGAACTTGTCCATGCCCACATACAGTGCGATCGGCAGGCCGATGGCCGACCATAGCGAATAACGCCCGCCAACCCAGTCCCAGAACTCGAACACGCAGCTTGGATCGATGCCGAATTGGGCGGTGGCTGCCAGGTTGGTAGAGACGGCGGCGAAGTGTTTTGCCACGGCTTGCTCGTCGCCTAATTTACCGACCAACCAGGCACGCGCCGAGCGCGCATTGGTCAAGGTTTCCAGCGTGGTGAAGGTCTTTGAGCTGACGATGAACAGGGTGGTCTCGGCATCCAGTTTTTTCAGCGTTTCAATGAGATGCGAACTATCGATGTTGGAAACGAAATGCGCGCGCAGATTCTCACTACCGTAAGGCTTGAGCGCTTCGCACACCATCAGCGGGCCGAGGTCGGAACCGCCGATGCCGATGTTGACGATGTCGGTAATCGGCTTGCCGGTATGGCCGAGGTGTTTGCCGTTACGCACCGCCTCCGAGAAGCGGCGCATCAGTCCCAACACGCGCTGAACATCCGGCATCACGTTCTTGCCATCCAGGTAAACGGGCTGGCCGGAACGGTTGCGCAGTGCGGTGTGCAAGGCGGCACGCTGCTCGGTGAAATTGATCTTTTCGCCGGCGAACATGCGCGCGACGCAAGCGGGCAACCCGGCTTGTTCGGCGAGCGCGACCAGCAACTTGACGGTTTCTTCGTTGATGCGGTTCTTGGAGTAATCGAGAAACAGGCTGCCGAGTTGCAGCGAGAATTTATCGAAGCGTTGCGGATCGTCCTGGAACATCTGGCGCATCTGGAGTGGCTTGATGGCGGCATGGTGTGCCTGAAGCGCTTGCCATGCGGGAGATTCAATAAGTTTTGACATGGTGGTCAGTTCAAATCAACGATGAAAAATTATGGCTATGTCACTTTTAATTGTTGAAGACAGGTAGGGTGGATAAAGCGCGCAGCGCGTATCCACCGTCCGCTGGTGGAAACGCTACGCCCCAGTTTCTGCTCAAAACAGGGCTACCCTACATATTTCACTTTTTTACGTAACCCAACCTACGGAACCTCCGGCACGAGAATAACACCGGCCAACGGCGGCAAGGCGATTTCAGCAGAGTAGGGCAGGCCCATCCACGGAATTGCTTCCGCGTTGATCAAACCTAGATTGCCGAGATTACTGCCCGCGTAATGTTGCGAATCGCTGTTCAGCACTTCGCGATACCGTGTTTGCAGGGGCAGACCGATGCGATAGTGGTTGCGCGGCACGGGAGTCAGATTCAATGCGACGATGGCGACAGAACCGTCGCGCGCGCGGCGCTGATAGGACAACACCGATTTTCCCGCATCGTTGCAGTCTATCCACGCGAAACCCTCGTGCTGGAAATCCAGATCGTGCAGCGCGGGCAGCTTGCGATAGAGCTGGTTAAGGTCATGCGTCAAATTTTGCACGCCGCGATGCGATTCATCGCCCAATTGCCACCATTCCAGTTCCCACCTGGATTGCCACTCGCGCCCCTGTGCGATTTCGTTGCCCATGAAGTTGAGTTTTTTGCCCGGACTGGTCATCTGGTAAGTCAGCAGCAAACGCAGGTTGGCGAATTTCTGCCAGGCATCGCCGGGCATCTTGGAGAGCAGCGAGCCTTTGCCATGCACCACTTCATCGTGCGAGAACGGCATGACGAAATTTTCGGTATAGGCGTAAAGCTGGCCGAAGGTGAGTTCGTTGTGATGGTAGCGGCGATGCACCGGATCGTGCTGGAAATAACCCAGCGTGTCGTTCATCCAGCCCATGTTCCACTTGATCGAGAAGCCCAGTCCACCCAGGTAGACGGGGCGCGATACACCGGGCCAGGCGGTGGATTCTTCCGCCATGGTCAGCGCGCCGGGGAATTCATCGTGCACCATGATGTTGAGCTCGCGCAGGAAGTCTACCGCTTCGAGGTTTTCGCGCCCGCCGTATTTGTTGGGTATCCATTCATCGGACTTGCGCGAATAGTCCAGGTACAGCATCGAAGCGACTGCATCCACGCGCAGGCCGTCGAGGTGAAATTCGGACAGCCAGAAGTGCGCGCTGGACATCAGGAAAGTTTTAACCTCGTTGCGCCCGTAGTTGAAGATGTGCGTGCCCCAATCCTGATGGAAGCCAAGGCGCGGGTCTGCGTGCTCGTACAGCGCCGTGCCGTCAAAGCGCGCCAAAGCCCAACTGTCCTGAGGAAAGTGCGCCGGCACCCAATCGAGGATCACGCCGATGCCCGCCTGGTGGCAGGTGTCGATGAGGTGGCGCAATTCGTCCGGCGAACCGAAGCGGCTGGTCGCAGCGAAATAACCGGTAGCCTGATAGCCCCACGATTCATCCAGTGGATGCTCGGAAATCGGCATCAGTTCGATGTGCGTGTAGCCCATGCCTTTGACGTAAGGCACCAGGTCGGTCGCCAATTCGCTATAGGTGTAAAAACGGCCATCCGGGTGGCGTTTCCACGACCCGGCATGGATTTCGTAAATATTGATCGCGCCATGCAGCCAGTCCCATTGCCCGCGTTGCGTCATCCATTCAGCATCTCGCCATTGATGCCGGTTGGCCGGAGCGGTGAGGGCGGCTGTGCCGGGGCGTAATTCGTAACCTTGCGCGTAGGGGTCGGTCTTGGTCAGCAACTGACCGGTGTCGCGGTTGCGGATTTCGTAGCGATACAACGCGTGTTGCCGAATTTCCGGGATGAACAATTCCCACACGCCGCTGGAACCATGCGAACGCATAGGATGCACTCGGCCATCCCAATGGTTGAATTCGCCCACCACACTGACGCGCTCGGCGTTCGGCGCCCAAACGGCAAACCTGACGCCCTTGACGCCGTTGATCTCGACGGCATGGGAGCCAAGCATCCGATAACCCTGGCGCAGCTTGCCTTCGCTGAACAAATACAAATCCTGCTGGGAGAGATGTGAGGGGAATTGATAGGGGTCGAAGATTTCATGCGTCGCGCTGCCGTAGTGGATGCGCAGGCGATAAGGCCTGTTGGGATACTGGCTGGGTTCGCTTTTGCCGCGCCATTCAAACACGCCGGAAGGGTGGATACGCTTGAGCGCGGCAGCTTCATCATTGTTCAACAGATCGACCCGGGTGGCATACGGCTCGTACACTCTGACGATCCATTCCGCACCTTCGCGATGAAGCCCGAGCAAGCCGAATGGATCGTAGAGACGGGCTTGCAGCAGCAATTCGATCGGCGTATTCACCTTGACTTCCACTCCATTGTTCTTGTCTAGTGGGGCGATTGTAAACGATAATGACAGGGAAATATCAGGACTGGAGCGACAAGGACTGAGGCCTGAGTAAATCCGACCGAACTATCTGTTCTCAGTCCTTAGTCCCCGGATCTCAGTCCTGTTTCTAAATGGAGATGCGAGATGAATGCCGAACTGGGTTACGTACAAAGGAAATATCATCCCGCATCGGGGGGTCCGGTGCCGCGCTTCGTCAGTCTCATCACCAAAAACACTTATGCGATGATACTGGCCGGCGGGCGTGGCCATCGGCTGCATCAATTGACCGATTGGCGCGCCAAGCCCGCCGTTCCATTCGGCGGCAAGTTCCGCATCATTGATTTCGTGCTGTCCAACTGCGTGAATTCCGGCATCCGCCGCATCGGTGTGGCGACCCAATATAAATCGCACAGCCTGATTCAGCACATCCAGCGCGGCTGGTCATTTTTGAACGGTCAATTCGGCGAATACGTGGATTTGCTGCCCGCTCAGCAGCGCGTTGACGAGGAACATTGGTATCAAGGCACCGCCGATGCGGTGTACCAGAATCTCGATATTCTGCGCGAAGCCAATCCTGATTTGGTGCTGATCCTGGCCGGCGATCATGTATACAAAATGGATTACGGCAAGTTGCTCGGCTTTCATGTCGAGAATAAAGCCGACATGACGGTGGCTTGTCTGGAGGTGCCTGTCGCCGAGGCGACCGCTTTTGGCGTGATGGGCGTGGATGAAAATTCCCGGGTCACCGAATTCGCCGAGAAGCCCGCCAACCCGGCATCTATTCCCGGCAAACCCGGCAAGTCGCTGGCCAGCATGGGAATTTATGTGTTCAATACCAAATTTCTTTTCGAACAGTTGATCCGCGATGCCGATGACAAGCGTTCCAGCCACGATTTCGGCAAGGATCTGATCCCCCATCTGGTAAGAAAATATCGTGTATTCGCACAAAATTTCGAGCAAAGCTGCGTGGGCATGGGCGATGACCATGTGCCGTATTGGCGCGATGTGGGGACCATCGATTCCTATTGGGAAGCCAACATGGAGCTGATCAAAGTCATTCCCGACCTGAATATGTACGATAGCGAGTGGCCAATCTGGACGCACCAGGAACAATTACCGCCGGCAAAATTCGTGTTTGACGAAGACGATAGGCGCGGCATGGCGGTAGACGCCCTGGTTTCCGGCGGCTGCATCATCAGCGGTTCAACGGTGCGCCGCTCGCTGCTGTTTTCCAATGTGCGCGTGGAGAGTTATTGCAACATCGAAGATTCGGTGTTGTTGCCGAACGTGAACGTCGGTCAGCACGTCATACTGAAGCGCGTCATCGTGGACAAGGGCTGCCGGATCCCTGAGGGGCTGGAGGCTGGCGTCAATCCGGAGGAAGATCGCAAACGTTTCCATGTCAGCCCGAATGGCATCACGCTCATCACGCCTGAAATGCTGGGACAAAAGGTTCACAGCATCCGCTGATTTTAATTTGCCTGCCGCTGAACGGTAGCATCCCTTTATTTATGAAAAAATCCGTTGACTTGGTTTTTCTCTGGCACATGCACCAGCCGGATTACCGCGATTATTCCAATGGCGATTTCGTGTTGCCGTGGACCTATTTGCACGCCATCAAGGACTATACCGACATGGCTTATCACCTCGAGCGACACCCCAAAGTGCGCGCCGTGGTGAATTTCGTGCCGATCTTGCTCGACCAACTGGAAGACTATGCAGACCAGTTTGCCACCGGGCAATTGCGCGATCCTTTGCTGCGTCTGTTAGCGCATGAAAATTTCCATGAACTCTCTGCGGAACAACGGCAATTGGCTCTCGACGCATGTTTCCGCAGCAACCACACTAAAATGATCGCTCCCTATCCAGCTTATAAACGCCTGCTGGAATTATTCACACGTTTGCAAGTCGATGGAGAAACCGCGCTGTCCTATTTGTCGGGGCAGTATATGGCCGACTTGCTGACCTGGTACCACCTGGTCTGGTGCGGCGAAAGCGTACACCGCGAACATTCTCTGGTAGTCGGTTTGATGAGCAAGGCTGAGGGTTTCAGCCGCGAAGACCGCCGGCAATTGCTCGCGCTCATCGGAGAGCTGATATGCGGCGTCATTCCGCGCTATCGCAAGTTGGCTGAATCTGGCCAAATCGAGATATCCGCCACGCCGCACTACCACCCTTTAGCCCCGCTGCTGATCGATTTTGCCAGCGCCAAAGAAGCCATGCCGGACGCGCCGCTGCCCAACTCACCGCATTACCCCAAGGGACGACAGCGCGTGACTGCGCACATTCAGTTGGCAAAGAAAAGCCACCGCGAACGTTTCGGCTCCGAACCGCAGGGAATGTGGCCGGCCGAAGGTTCGATTTCCTCCGAAACGCTGGAGGTGTTGGCCGCCGAGGGCTGTCGCTGGACTGCCAGCGGGGAGGGCGTGCTGGCGAACAGCCTGCACCGGTTCCGGCAGGGCGTTGACGGGCATGGCATTGCTCAGCATAACTTTCCCGACCGCGCTCAATATCTGTATCGCCCGTATCGTCTGGAAATTGGTCGTCCGGAAAACGGGCGTGTGGAAAATGGGGCAGGGGGTTTGAGCTGTTTTTTCCGCGATGACCGTTTGTCCGATTTGATCGGCTTCGAATATTCGCGCTGGCACGGAAAAGATGCGGCGCGCCATTTCATCGAGCAGATCGAGGCAATCGCCCAACAGGCGCCGGATGATGAAACACCCGTCGTCAGCGTCATCCTGGATGGTGAAAATGCCTGGGAATATTATTCCTACAACGGGTTTTATTTCCTCGATGAGTTGTATGCCGAGCTTGAAGCGCACCCCAATATTCGCACCAGCACCTACAGCGATTATCTGAAGTCGAGCGCGACACGCCCCGGCAGCGCTCAGGTGCATACCTTGCCGGGCATCGTCGCGGGCAGTTGGGTGTACGGTAATTTCTCGACCTGGATCGGCTCCAGAGACAAAAACCGCGCCTGGGATTTGTTGTGCGTGGCCAAGCAAAGTTTCGATATGGTCATGAGCAGCGGGCGACTCAGTCCGGACGAACAAGAGGCCGCCGAGAAACAGCTTTGCTGTTGCGAAAGCTCCGACTGGTTCTGGTGGTTCGGCGACTATAACCCCGCGCACTCGGTCGCCAGTTTCGACCGCCTGTTCCGCCACAACCTGACTGAGCTGTATCGCCTGCTGAGATTATCTCCGCCACTGAGCCTCTCCGAGCCGGTCAGTCAGGGTAGCGGGCATCCGGAAGCGGGCGGAGCGATGCGCCGCGCTTCCGAATAGACGCGCGTTTATGTTAAGTGAACGGACCAGCGGCATACTGCTACATCCTACGTCACTTCCGGGGCCGCTCGGCGCAGGCGACTTTGGCCCGGATGCGTACCGGTTCGTGGACTGGCTGGCAAGCGCCGGGCAAACCTATTGGCAGATGCTGCCGCTTGGAGAGATAGGTCCGGGAAATTCTCCATACATGAGCAGCTCTGCCTTTGCCGGCAACATCCTTCTCATTGATCTCGCGGAATTGGCCGGTCAGGGTTGGCTGATGGACGAAGACCTGAAGCCCCACCCGGAATTCCGGCCTGACCGGGTAGATTTCACACTGCTGCAACCATTCCGCCTGGAACGTCTGCGCCGCGCCGCCAAGATATTTTTTACCAGACGTAAGAAAATTACTGAATACAACAAGTTCTGCAAATCCGAAAGCGAGTGGCTCGACGACTATGCGTTATTCATGACGCTAAAAGAGCGCCAAAACGGGTGTGAGTGGAGTCACTGGCCTGCCGATCTTGCCGACAGAAATCCGCAAGCGCTGCGGCGTGTGGCAGAAGCCTGTGCCGATGAAATTGGCTTCTGGAAATTCTGTCAATGGTGTTTTTCGCGCCAATGGGCGCAACTGAAACAATATGCGAACGAGCGGGGGATACGCATCATTGGTGACGTACCGATCTTTGTCGCCTATCAAAGTGCCGATGTATGGGCGCACCGGGAGCTGTTCGAACTGGATGGAAAGGGACGCCCGACAGCCGTTGCCGGAGTGCCGCCTGACTATTTCAGCAACACCGGTCAACTTTGGGGAAACCCCCTGTACCGATGGGATGCCCATGAAAAGACCGGCTATGCATGGTGGATAGCGCGCATGCGACATGCGCTTAAGTTTTTCGACGTGGTGCGTATCGATCATTTCCGGGGTTTTGCCGGCTACTGGGAAATTCCTGCCGACGCAGCCACCGCAATGCATGGCAGGTGGATGCCCGGCCCCGGCGCAAAGTTGTTCGAAGCACTTGAAGATGCGCTCGGGGATTTGCCCATCATCGCCGAGGATCTGGGCATGATCACACCTGACGTGGTGGAGCTGCGTGAAAGATTCAAACTGCCGGGAATGCGCATCCTGCAGTTCGCATTCGCCGAAGACGAGAGCCACCACTTTTTACCGCACCGCTATGTGCCCAACACCGTTGCCTATACCGGCACCCATGACAACGATACGTGCATCGGCTGGTGGAACTCAGCAACACCTGGAGAGAAGGGCTTTGCCCAGAAGTACCTTGGGTCTGACGGGCATCAGATTCAGTGGGACATGATCAGAGCCATTTCCAATTCGGAAGCCAATACAGTCATCATCTCCATGCAGGACGTGCTCGGACTATCCGGTGAGCATCGGATGAACTACCCTGGTCAGCCGAGTGGCAATTGGGAGTGGCGTTTTTCATGGGAGCGGGTTGGTCCGGAGCAAACGCAGGCACTGGTGAAAATATCAGCAGAGTATGGCCGCAGTCCGTCAGTCAACGAACATCCATCCAGATAGGGTGGGTGTTATAAGCAATATCAACGGATTAGTTGTAAATGTTTAGATACAACCTTAGCATTTCTATATTTTACATAATATACATTATGCGAATATCAGGGATGGGCAAAGCGGAATAGTTCGCGGTACGGTTTCGGATTTGACATACCTCGGATTAGCGGTCGCTCTACTTTGGCCAGCTGCCCGATCGATAGTTAGCAAGAATGGGGCAACGCCATGTAGTTGTGAGAAGGATGAACAGACCAGTTTAAACCAGACCGATTTCTGTCTTGACGGATGGGTCCACTGTACTATTGCTGAAACCGGCTAAACTGGGGTGACTGATGGGGCTCGAACCCACGACAACCGGAATCACAATCCGGGACTCTACCAACTGAGCTACAGCCACCATTGAAACGTTTGCCGGACGAAAAGCTTTTGTTCGGGCATCCGACAGACACTGGCGTGCCCGACAGGAATCGAACCTGCAACCCCCAGCTTAGAAGGCTGGTGCTCTATCCGGTTGAGCTACGGGCACAATTCTTTTCTTGGCTATTTACTATTTTATTTAATGCGTACTGAAACCTGGTCGGGGTGGAGAGATTCGAACTCCCGACATCCTGCTCCCAAAGCAGGCGCGCTACCAGGCTACGCTACACCCCGAAGGCTGCGCATTATACAGACGCAGACTTGAAAATCAATTTAGTTTAGATGTTTTTTTAGCTTGGGTGAGGCCAGCATCAGGTAATAGCCCATCGACCACAAGGTAAGCATTGCTGCAATATACAGCAGCCACGAACCGATCAGTTGGGCATCGATCCCCAGCAAGCGTTCGTGATACAGCAGCAGCAATATAGCGATCATCTGGAAAGTGGTTTTGACTTTGCCCAGCATGGAGACCGCGACACTCCTGCTTTCACCGAGCTTGGCCATCCACTCGCGCAAAGCGGAAATGGTGATTTCACGTCCGATGATGATGAAAGCGATGATCGCGTCGGCGCGCCCCAGTTTGACCAGCACGATCAACGCCGCTGCCACCATCAGCTTGTCGGCGACCGGGTCGAGAAACTCGCCGAATGCGGAAAATTGATTCAGTTTGCGCGCTAGGTAACCATCCAGCCAATCGGTGATCGCCGCCAGCAAAAACACAGCAGTGGCAATTAGATTTTTTAGATGCGGGCTAAGCGTGCTATCAGACAGATAAAAAACCGAGACGAATACCGGGATCAGCAGGATTCTTAACCATGTGAGCAGATTGGGTATGTTGAATGGCATGATGAGTC
>JANONV010000084.1:0-2744 GCA_031421015.1 Gallionella sp.
GGCACGCGACAGCATCGCGGCATTGAAGTCGAGCGCCGTGTAATGATGCAGTTCCGGCAGCAACGGCAAGTCGAGGCCGGTGCCGATACCGCTCAGCAACACCTCTCCTGCCACATCCGCCGGCAACGAGTTCAGCGAGCGGCTGCGAGCGTGCAGTAGCGGACGCGCGATGGCCAGATCGTAAAGCGGGGCGATCAGGCTGTAACTCCATCTGAGCAGCGGGTTGCTGCGATAGGGTTGTTCGCGCATCGTCATAACAGCTTGATGCCGGTGACTCTGGTTTGCCCGATCGCTTTTGTCAGCATCCCGATAGCCTGATCGCGGGTGAAACTCTTGCGCCATGCCAGCGCGATGCGCCGCGATGGGACCGGTTTGGCGAACGGGATGACCTTTAATAAAGGGCTGCGATAGCGCGCGCTGTTTGCCGAGGCGGGCAGCACGGTGATACCCAGACCGGAGGCGACCATGTTGCGGATAGTCTCCAGCGAGGTGCCATGCTGAATATCCGCGCCTTTGCGTCCGAGCTCCGGGCAGGCCTCGGCGACCTGATTGCTGAAACAATGGCCGGAATCGAGCAGCAATACTTTTTCTGCGGTGAGTTCCTGCGCTTTGATGCTGCGCCGATCAGCCCAGCTATGCTGGTTGCCGACCACCACCTCGAACGGTTCGTCATACAGCGGCCGGGTGAGGATGCCGGCAGCGCCGAACGGCAGCGAGATGATGATGACATCCAGCTTGCCGTTGCGCAGCAGCGTGTCGAGATTGGCGGTGATGTTCTCCTCGATTTCCAGCGGCATTTCCGGCGCGAGCTTCTTCAGCGCTGGAACCAGGTCGGGCAGCAGATAGGGCCCGACGCTGTAGATGATGCCCAAGCGCAAGGTGGTGGCCAATTGGTCTTTGCCCTGCCTGGCAATTTCCCGGATGCGCCCGATTTCCTCCAGCGCGCGTTGCGCCTGCTCGACGATTTCGCTGCCGACCGGCGTAATGGAGACTTCGCTTTTCCCGCGCTCGAAGATCTTGACGCCCAATTCCTCCTCGAGCTTCTGTATCGCCAGCGACAGTGCAGGTTGGCTGATGAAGGATTTTTCTGCGGCGCGGCGGAAATTTCGTTCCTGCGCCACCGCAACAATATAACGCAGTTCGTTCAAGGTCATGAACTATTCTCCAAGTGGTATGCTTCGAACTGAATGTTCAGCGGCGAGTGATTTATATAATAAATCATGTGGCACAATTAATTCAATTAGATTTACAGTTGGATTAGGCCTAAATTGCTGCCGTGAGCAGCGGGCTACTTTTTCGCGGTTCATGCGTATTTCAACTTTTCAAGGAGAACGACCATGCAACTCAAAGGATCCAAGACCCACCAAAACCTCAAAGATGCGTTTGCCGGGGAATCCCAGGCCAATCGCCGTTATCTGTATTTTGCAGCCAAGGCGGATGTGGAAGGCCAAAACGACGTAGCTTCCGTGTTCCGTTCCACCGCGGAAGGCGAGACCGGGCACGCGCACGGCCATCTGGAGTATATGGAAGCCTGCGGCGATCCCGCCACCGATCTGCCCATCGGCAGCTCGCGCAACAACCTGAAAGCCGCCATCGCCGGCGAGACCCATGAATATACCGACATGTATCCAGGCATGAGCAAGGCCGCACGCACCGAGGGCTTCGGCGAAATCGCCGATTGGTTCGAGACGCTGGCCAAGGCTGAGCGCTCACACGCCAACCGTTTCCAGAAGGCGCTGGACAGCCTGGCGGATTAAACAACCGCAGATTAATAACCAAGTTCGCATCCCCCCGTCCGAACTGGTAGGGGGATGTGTTTCCCAGGTGAGCGCAATATCGCAGGGGGCGTGATAAATCACGCCCCCTGCGATATTTAACTATATTTTTGTTTACGAAATGAAATAAGGAATTGAGATGAGCACACGCGAAGGCAATCTTGAAGCACCGCAACGACACCCGCTGGACTGGAAAAACCCGGAGTTCTACAACGAAACCTCGCTGATGGACGAAATGCACCGGGTGTTCGACATCTGTCACGGCTGCCGTCGCTGTTTCAATTTGTGTAACGCCTTTCCCACCATGTTCGACGCGATAGACGCGAGTCCCTCGAACGAGTTGGACACTGTCGAGAAGAAGGTTTACTGGAAGGTGGTTGACCAGTGTTATTTGTGCGACATGTGCTTTATGACCAAATGCCCGTATGTTCCGCCGCACCCGTTCAATCTGGATTTCCCGCATCTGATGCTGCGCGCCAAAGCGGTGAAATTCAAAAAAGGCGAAACCAGTTTTCGCGATAAATTATTGTCCAGCACCGATGCCCTGGGCAAGCTGGCTTCCATCCCGGTGGTCACGCAAATGGTGAACGCGGTGAACAACACCAGCGTCACCCGCAAAGTTATGGATAGCGTACTGGGCATCCATCAAGATCGTGATCTGCCCGAATATACCAGCCGCACCTTCCGCAGCCATGCTGCACCTGAAGACCGCTTCCCGGTCAGAAACGGCGAGCGCACGCCGGGCAAGGTGGCGATCTATGCCACCTGCTACATCAATTACAACGAGCCGGGCATCGGCCACGACCTGCTCAGCATTTTGGCGCACAACGAAATCCCCGCCCGTCTGGTGGAAAAGGAAGCCTGCTGCGGTATGCCCAAACTGGAACTGGGCGATCTGGAAGCGGTCAGCCGCCTCAAGGACATTAACATTCCGCACCTGGTCAAGCTGGCGCGAGAAGGTTACGCCAT